>JAYUYU010000895.1:0-3322 GCA_043752365.1 Myxococcales bacterium
TTCGCCGTGAATCCGACGCGCTACTTTGCCGAACCGCCGCTGCCCAACGCCAGCGGGGTCGCCTTCACCACGCACATTGGGCAGTTCGGCGACGACCCAGCCTCCGCGCCGGGCCTGAACGCGCTCCTGGCCAAGCGTTTCGACGCCGAGCCGATGATCCCGCTCGAAATGTTCCGCATCCTGCCGCTGCTCGAAGCATCTTTGAAAGAGCTTGGCCTCGCACCCTCGCCCGAAGCGACGCGGCACCTGCTGTATCACGGCCTGCAACTGGCTCGCCAACAGGACCGAGAGCGAGTTGCCCAACGCGTCGTCGAGGCCGGGCTACCGCTAACCGTCTACGGCCTCGGTTGGGACCGCATGCCAGAGTTCGAAGGCATGACCGGCGGTGTCGTGCAACCCGGTCCGGCGCTACGGCAGGTCTATCGGCAGCACCGGGCGGTGCTACACATCAACCGCGGCTGCAACATCCACCCGCGCGTGCTCGAGACCATGTGCTCGGGCGGCCTGGTGATCGCGCGCTGGGACCCGGTCGACGAAGCCCCCGGCGAAACTCGGGACCAACTCGGCGAAGACCTGTGCTTGTTCCGCGATCACGACGAGATGATAGCGCTGCTCGAGCGGGCGCTGCACGACGACGCTTTCCGGAACGAGATGATTGCCCGGGGGCAAGCGCGCGTGCTCGCGCAGCACACCTATCAAGCTCGAGCCCGCACAATTCTGGCAGATTTGGCCGATTTGCTGGACCGGCACCTGCGACTGCCCGCTACGGCCAGCAGCCCGCCAGCGGCCGCGCGGAGCGCGCATGCTTAACGCCGCGCGTACCCAGCAGCCGCCTGGTTCAGAGCCGGCGGGCTCGCTGCGCCCCGAGCCCGCCGAGCTCGAGTTTCCGGCGCTGACTCAGGAATCGGCCCGCGCTTGCTTGCAGCAGTTGCTAGCGCGCTATTGGAGCGTTCAGCCCGAGGAGCTAGCGCGCGTGGTCGAATTCACGGACAAGCTGCAAGCTGCAAGCCGCAGCGGCCGCGCCATGCTGTTCGTGGCCGTGCATCGCGAAAACTTTCCCACGCTAGGTTACCTGGTGCACGGCCTGCGTGAACAAGGCGTGCGAGCCTTCGGCGTCTACTTGATGTCAAGCGTCGACGAGACGCAGCCGGAGCCGTTCGAGGACTGCACGTCGTGTCACGGTTCGTTCGGCGCTTTGAGCGAGCTGTTGCTACGAGCCCCGGCCGTGACGGTGTACTTGCAAGCGCACGCGCAGCGCGTCTTCTTGAGCCAATTCGTACACGCTTTGCGGCCCGAGCTGCGCGTGTTCCAAGAGGTGTACGACTGGATGGACGCGTTCGTCGACCCGGCCCAAGAGGCGGTGTTCGAGCAGGAGGGGGTCTTCACGCGGCCCGAAATCGAGGTCATGCGCGCCTCGGAGCGCTACGTGCGCACGCGCACGAGCGGCTTCATTTACAAAGACGGCGGCATGCCCCTGGGCCAACTGCTGGCCGAGTCGACGGTGCCCTCGGTGCAGCTGATGCCGTGCCCGCCACGAAGCTTTCAGCTCGCGCCGCAACCGGCCCCGACAGGCCCGCTGCGTTTGGCGCATGCGGGTGGCCTGCGCAGCTCGGGCGCAAGCCGCGCGTTCGCGGACTTGTATGCCGCGCCGCTGTATCGCGATTTGCTCGCCCAAGGTTGCGACGTCACGGTGTTTCCGTCGGCGGTCGGTGCCAATGGCTTCGAGGCCGCGTTTGGCGACTACCGGCGCTTGGCGCTCGAGCATCCACGCGCGCACCTGCGGGAGCACCTCGAGCTCCGCGAGCTGATTTCGGCTCTGCACGGCCAGTTTCATTACGGGATTTTGCTCTATCACTTCAACCCCGCGTTGGTGGTGGGGCAGCGCCACCTGCGGGGCGCGCTGGCGAGCAAGCTGTTCGTGTACTGGGCCGCCGGCCTGCCGGTGTTGGTGAGCGAGGAGCTGGAGTACATGGCCACGCTGGTGCGCGAAACCGGCGCCGGCGTGGTCGTGAAACGCAGCGAGCTTGCGACGTTGGCCGAGCGCCTGCAAAGCGTCGACTACCAGGCGCTACAAGCGCGCGTCGTCGCGGCGCAGCAGTGCTACCATATCGAGCGCTTCCTGCCGGCCGTGAGCCGCCTGTTGACCGGCGCGAGCTAGAGCTTTACTCGCCACAGCCGCTGTTTCTTGAGCGGTCCCGGCTCGAAGGAGCCGCGTGGCGGCGGCACGTAGCTCACCCACCAAAACTCCGCCGAGCGTAGGCGATCGGCCGGCGTGGCTACGGGCCGCGTTTTCAAATAGCGAGTCAGGTCGTGACGGTAGCGCGACCGTTTTAGGTCTCGCATGGCGAAAAAATAGTCGGACAGCGCGATAGAGTGCGGAGCCAGCCCCTGGCGGATCTCCTCCCAATTCGGCGCGCGCCCCGTGAACGGATCGATGTGTTTGCCAGCGACCGTGACGGCGTCGACGACCATCGTGCCATCCTCCAGCGGCGCGTCGGGTGCGAACATGGACCAGCCCTGGTAACCCCTAAGGTAGGTCTTGTAGCCGTCCAACCAAGGTCGCGACGTCACGCGCAGGGTCTTCGGCACCGCGCGATTGGAGGCCAGCACGCTGGCTCCCTCCACGAACAGCATCCAAACCAAAAGCGCCTCACGCGCGTAGCTCAGGCGCCCCAACCAGCTTGGCGGGACGAACCCGCTCGGTCGCTTCGACACGCGCGGCCAGCGAGCAAGCGCGCCCACGACCCGGGCGCGGTAGCGCGCCAGCCGCCAGCCCCACGGCTTCCACGCCCGTGGCGCCAGCCCGGCCACGACGTCGAGCGCTTGCCCCGGCACCGCCAGCCACAGCAGGCAAAGCATGGCGTACGAGAAGGGCCCAAGCGTGAGGCACAGAGCGATGCCGCCGTGCAACAGGATGGCGAGTACGAAGGCCAGCGAGCGACTCTGCAGGGGATGCGTCGGCCACAGCAACAGCACCGGCATGATGAATTCGGCGCGTTTGGTCAGCCAGGTGGAAAGCGGCGAAAACCACGTAGGCTCGTGCCCGGCTAGCCACAGCGCAAACGGCGTATTCACGCGGTGCTGCCACAAGACGAGGTGCACGGCGTCCCCACCCCGCCAGGTCACGCCGGTTTTGTGTGCGGCGTTCAGCCAGTAAATGACCGCGGCTTGCAGCAGAATGGCCAAAGCCGCCAGCGTGAACAGCGGTTGTCGAGCCTCCGCGCGCGCCGCGATGCGCGCTTTGAGCGTGCCGAGCTTGGCGTCCCGACGGAGCGCGTCCAGCGCAAAGCGATCGGCCAGCGGCAGGCACAAAGTCCAGGTC
>JAYUYU010000896.1:0-19383 GCA_043752365.1 Myxococcales bacterium
TGCTGGCGTGAGATGGCGAGCTTTTCGCGCCGCGTGTAGCCCGGAATTTCCAGGATTTCCATGCGGTCACGCAGTGGCGGGGGGATGGGGTCGGCGATGTTGGCCGTGGCCACGAACATCACGTTGGAGAGGTCGTACGGGATCTCGAGGTAGTGGTCGGCAAAGGTGTTGTTCTGCTCGGGGTCCAGCACCTCGAGCAACGCCGCGCTCGGGTCGCCGCGGAAGTCGTGACCAATCTTGTCGACCTCGTCCATCATGAACACGGGGTTTACGGTGCCGGTCTTCTTCATGCCTTGGATGATTTGGCCCGGCAGGGCGCCGACGTAAGTACGCCGGTGGCCACGAATCGCGGCCTCGTCGTGCACGCCGCCGAGCGACACGCGCACGAACTTTCGTCCGAGCGCCCGCGCGATGCTCTTGCCGAGCGACGTTTTGCCGACGCCGGGCGGGCCCAGCAGGCACAGAATCGGGCCTTTTTTGTCCTTCTTTAGCTTACGGACAGCCAGGTATTCGACGATGCGCTTCTTGACCTTGTCGAGGCCGTAGTGGTCCTCGTCCAGGACTTTGCGCACCTCGGCGATGTCCATGTTGTCCTCGGTCTGGTGGGACCACGGAAGGTCCAAAATCCAGTCGAGGTAGGTGCGCACCACGGTGTATTCAGCGCTACCCACCTGCATCGAACGCAGGCGCTTGAGCTGCTTTTTGGCGACGCCGTCGGCTTCGCTCGGCAGGCTCGCCTTCGAGATGCGCTCCTCCAGGCCGTCCAGATCGCCCTGATCGCCTTCGTCCTCGCCCAGCTCTTCTTTGATGGCTTTGAGCTGCTGGCGGAGCACGTACTCGCGTTGATTTTTGCCCATCTCCTCTTTGATCTGGGAGTTGATGCGCTCGCGCATTTTCAGAATCTCGAGCTGGCGGGTCAGCAGGCGCAGCACCTTGCGGATGCGCTCCTTGACTTCGACCGTCTCGATCAGCTGGGCCTTCTCTTCGACCGGTGCGTCCAAGTTGGCGGCCACCAAGTCCGCCAAGGCGCCGGGAGCCTGAATCGAATCGATGAGTGAGCCCGCCTCGCGGGGCAGCTCGGGCATCAGTTGGATGACTTGCTTGGCGACGTCGCGCAGGCTCATGGCCAACGCTTCTGCCTCCACGTCCTCGATTGCCGCCGATTCGACGCGCGTCACCTTGGCGCGCATGTACGGCGACGATTGCGTCACCGAGTCCAGGCGGATGCGCGTCAACCCCTGCAGGATGAGCGAGTAGTTGCCGGAGCTGTGCTTGAGGGCTTTGAGCACGCGCGCGGCGCAGCCCACCGGGTACAGGTCGTCAGCAGCTGGGTCATCGGTAGCAGGATCGCGCTGAGCGAAGATGGCGATGACGGGGCTGTCGAGATTGTGAACGTCCTCGACCAGCGCGACCGACTTTTCACGGCCCACGTCGAACGGAGCTACTGCGCCGGGAAACAGCACGGCGTTGCGAATCGGCAGCACCGCGAGCTCATCGCCGAACTTGATGTCCTCTTCCGCGGGAGGAGGCGGGGGCGGCGATTGCGGCGGCTGCTGCTGCTTTTTCTTGTCACTCATGAAGCCTCATCTTGGGCACGGACGCTGGGGGAAAACAGGCTCATCTGTCGCACTTGGCCTGCAGACTGCTTGGCGTTCTAGGGAAAGTAATCACGAGCGCGTGGGGCACAATGCCTTTCGCTCTGAATGTGACGGGACTATACGCGCGCGAAGCATGCGCGCGGTGTTCTTCGGCACTCCTCAAATCGCGGTTCCGGCGCTCCGCGCTCTCACGCAAGTAGCGCAAGTTACCGCGGTTGTTTGCCAGCCTGATCGGCCTAGTGGCCGAGGCTTGAAGGTCACGGCACCGCCAGTAAAGGAGGCCGCGCTCGAGCTCGGGCTTTCCGTACATCAGCCTACCAAGGTACGTACGGGCGAGCTGGCCAGTTGGCTTCGCGAAAACGCCGCCGACGTTGCGCTGGTGATGGCCTATGGCCGCATCTTGCCCGCCGAGGTGCTCGCCGCTCCGCGCCGTGGCGCGATGAATTTGCACGCCTCGCTGCTGCCTCGCTACCGCGGCGCCGCTCCTATCAATTGGGCCATCGTCAACGGTGAGACGCAAACCGGCGTGTCGCTGATGCAAATGGACGAGGGGCTCGACACCGGCCCCGTCTACTCGCGTCACGCGCTCGACCTGGCCGACACCGAGACCGCCGGCACGCTGGCCGAGCGCATGGCCACGTTGGCGGCTCACGTCGTGCGGGCCAATCTTGCCGCCGCGGTCGACGGCAAGCTCAGCCCCGAGCCGCAACACGAAGCCGACGCCAGCCACGCCCCGCTGATCGAAAGAGCGCATTTGCAGGTCGATTGGAGCCGCTCGGCGCTGGAGATTGCCCGGCTGATCCGCGGCATGGCCCCTCGCCCCGGCGCCTTCACGCTACTGGCTGGCAAGGTGCTGCGCTTGCACCAGGCCCGGCCGATGGCCGGCCCCATGCCCCCCGGCGCGCTTCCGGGCTCGGTATCCGTGCTGGGCAAGCGCGCCCTCATCGCCACCGGCTCTGGCACCCTCGAGCTCGTCAACGCTCAGCTCGAGGGCAAAAACGCGCTCATGGCGCAAGATTTGATCAATGGCCGGGTACTCGTGGAAGGTCTCGTGCTCGGAAAGTAGTGAGGATTGAGGGGTGAGTTGCGGGGCGGGCTGAGCCCGCTCGGCCGCGGTTCCACCCAATCCTCACGACTCACTACTCTCCGCGGTTTGGGGTGCGGGCTGCGCCCGCTCGGCCGGAGTTTCGACTCAATCCTCAAGCCTCAATCCTCACTACTCTCTGCGACAACTCCGCGAAACAACGGAGAATTTCGCCCTAAAACCGCCCACGGTGTTACGGTACCGCGCGTGCTGCAGTCGGAGCGCTTCATCGACGACCTGAGGCGGGAGTTTCCGAGCTTCCAGATCGTGCCGAAACGGGGCAACACGTTGTCGCGGCTGATCGATCGGGCGCTGCGAATCGTAACGCTAGGCGGCCAGCGCCACTACCTGACGCGGTACCACACGGTGATCGGCGACACGCTCTACGTGCCTGAAACTTGGGACAAGTTGGCCGATTTGGATCGGCTGATTTTGCTCCGCCACGAGCGAGTGCACCTGCGCCAGCGTCGGCGCTATGGTGGCCCGCTCATGACTTTCCTCTACTTGGTCCCGTTCCTACCCCTGGGCCTGGCCTATGGGCGGGCGCGGATCGAGTGGGAGGCCTACACCGAGACGTTGCGGGCCACGGCCGAGCTTCGGGGCCAGGAGGCGCTGCACAGCGCCGAGCTGCGGACCCAAATCGTGAGTCGCTTCACCGGGCCGGATTACGGCTGGATGTGGCCCTTTCGTTCGGTGGTTGAAGGTTGGTACGACCGCGTCGTCAGCGAGCTCCAATCACCGCCGCGAGCGCGCGAGGGAGCGTAGAAGAAAAGCAATGGCGCCTGTCATCGGCATCGATTTGGGGACCACCAACACCGTCGTGGCGGTGGTCAAAGACGGCCAAGCATCGGCAATTCCCGACGAAAACGGCAATGTGCTCATGCCGTCGGTGGTGTCGTTTCACCCTAGCGGCAACGTGTTGGTCGGACGCGGCGCCAAAGAGCGACGCCTGGTGGATTCGCTCAACACCATTTACTCCGTCAAGCGGCTGATCGGCCGCAGCTGGGATTCGGAAGAAGTCCGACGCGCGCGCTCGCGCTTCCCTTTTCAAATGAAGGAGGGGCCGGGACAGGCTGCGCTCGTAGTTGCGCGAGGCGAGACCTACACGCTGCCGGAAATCAGCGCGTTCGTACTGCGCAAAGCCAAGAGCATCGCCGAAGCCGCGCTCGGCACGACCATCGACCGCGCCGTCATCACCGTTCCGGCGAACTTCAACGATTTACAGCGCGCGGCGACCAAAGTTGCCGGGCGCGTCGCCGGCTTGGAAGTGATGCGGATTTTGAACGAGCCGACGGCCGCCGCGCTGGCCTACGGCTACGGCAAGTCGAGCTCCGAGCGCCTCGCGGTTTACGACTTTGGCGGTGGCACCTTCGACGTCACCCTGCTCGACCTCTCGGACAATGTTTTCGAGGTGCTGGCGACGGCCGGTAACACCTTCCTAGGCGGCGACGACCTCGACCTGGCGATCGCCGAGCGCATGGCGGAGACGTTCTTGGCGCGGCACCGCTATGATCCGCGCTCGGAGCCGCAGGTTTTCGAGCACTTGAAGGTGGCGGCCGAGGACATCAAGCACCGGCTCTCCAGCGAGTCGGAGGTCACGATCGAGCTGAAGGACATCGCGCACGGCGCGGGCGGCAAGCCGCTGAGTCTCGCGTTCTCGATGACGCGCGGCGACCTGGAACGGCTGGCGGCTCCACTCATCGACAGCACCTTCGAGGTCTGCAAAGAGGCGCTCGGCATAGCGCGGCTTTCGATCAACGACTTTCAGCAGCTGCTTTTGGTGGGCGGTTCGACGCGTGTACCGCTCGTCAAGCGCCGCGTCGAAGAGTTCTGGAAGCGCAGCATCCGCGCGCAAATCAGCCCGGACGAAGTGGTGGCCATCGGCGCGGCCATTCAGGCCAGCGCGCTGTCGGGCGCTGAACAACGCCGCAAAGGCACCGTACCGCCGCCGCCGAATCCCGCGCGCAGTACCATGCCCAGCTCCACCGACCGCCCGTCGGTGTTGGCTAAGCGACGCGACGGCACCCTGCCACCGGGCGGGCGCCAGCGCTCCGATACGGCGCCGGGCCCCGCGCTGCAGTCGGGTCAACCGCGCGCGCGTATGGACACCTCGCCGGACGCCTTCGGGATTCCGAGCACGCAGCCGTTTCAAGGCGGGCGTCACCGCGCGCCGACGACCCCCGGCGTCCAAGAAGGCGCCGACCCCACCGCCCCGACGCGGCACCCCGCGTTGGGCGTGCTGGGCCGCCCAAGCGACGGTGAACGACCGAAGCAAAAGACCGGCACCGGCCTCGGGCCAGCAGCTCAGCGCGTGGTCAGCGGGCCGACTTTGGTCAGCGCCGCCGATGCCGCGCAAAATGCCCGCGCCGCCGTTGAATCGGGCTTGCCGTTGGTCATGCCCGAGCCACCTCCGCCGCCCCCACCGGCAGGGCGAGAAGAGAGCGTGGCCTTCCAGCTGGGAGACGGCGACATCGAAGAGCTGGCTGCCCCGCCGCGGAGACAGACCGGCGTGAGGCCGCTGGCCCAGCCGATGGCGCTCACGCTGCCGCAAGAGCTCGACGACGCCGATCTCGAAGTGCCAGAAATTCCGGAAGACGAGCCGACGAAGGTCGGAACACCGTCGCCGACCGAGCTCGAGCGCGCCCGCCAAGAAGGCCTGGCCATGCTGCGCGACCGCGAGCGCGACGAGGCGCGCGCCGCCGCTCGGGCAGCGCCGTTGGCGGTGCCGGTGCCCCCCATGGCAGTGCCAGCGCCGCCGCCCAGCATGTTCGGCGGTGCCGGTCCGGTACAAGGTTTCGGCACCATCGACCTGGACGTTGCGGCACCGCGCATACCCGGACCCGTCGGCACCACGACGGCCCCGCTGCAAGCGGTGGCCGCGGTCGGCACGACCACACAAAAGCTCGCCACGTCGCGGCCACCACCAGCGCCCCTGCCCCAACCTCCGCCCATGCCGCCGGTGCTGGTCGACGTCACGCCACTCACCTTGGCGGTGGAAACGGTCGAAGGCTTTTGCGACTCGATCATCACTCGCAACACCACCGTGCCTTGCTCGCGCACCCGCGAGTTCGTGACCGCGGCCGACAACCAGACCTCGGTGCGGGTCCGCGTGAGCCAGGGTGAATCGAAGAAATTCCTGGAGAACACCCTACTAGGTGAAATCGAGCTCTCCGGGCTACGGCCCGCGCGTCGCGGGGACGTGCGCATCGCGGTCTCGTTCGCGCTGGACGCAAGCGGCATGCTGGTCGTCAGCGCGAAGGACGTCGGAACCGGCCGCGAGACGTCGACGCAGGTGCACCTGGTCGGCCTACCCGACGCACAAGAGGTCGCGCGCATGGCGGCGCGCCAAGCCTCACGCGGGCTGTGAGCCGGGGGATGCATCTCCAAGACATCGAACGGATCTTCGAGTGGGACGCGCTGATCGATCAGTCGTCGTACTACGAAGTGCTGGGTTTGCTGGAGATCGCCGATATCGGCGCGGTCCGCAAAGCCTTCCACGAGTTCGCCTTGGCCTTTCACCCCGACGCTTTTCCCGAGGCCGACGAAGAGACCGCCGACGCGCTGCGGCGCGTGTTCCAGCGCGGCGCCGAGGCGTATCGGGTGCTGTCGCGTTCGGACTCGCGCGCCGACTACGACTTGGCGCTTGCCAAGGGGCTGCTGCGGCTGGACACCACCATCGCGCCGCCACCGCTGGCGCGTCATTCCGACATCCGCTCGCTCGACGAGCTGTGCCGCTCGCCCGGGGCGCGCCGCTTCGCCAAGCGCGCCGAGGAGCTGATTACGAGCGGCGACTTGGCCTCGGCCAAGCGGGAGCTGCAAATGGCTTTACGGGAAGACGGCGACAACCCCGACCTGGCCGAACGCCTGGACGCCATCGACCTGGCCCTCTTCGCCATGGGCAGCTAGGCTAGACATAGCGGTGTAGGGCGTGTCCCTCATTGGGATCGCCCCCGCGTGCCCGTGCCTGTAACCGTGCCCGTGCCCGACGGTCGGTAAGCGAGGCCGAACCAGGTGGTCAGTTGTGTGAGTGGATGTGGGAGCCGGCGCTGATCTCGCGCGACAACGTGCGACCACGTGGAGCCGTAAGCTACTGGTCTATTACGCTCTTGCGAGGCGGCTTGATGCCACTTACGAGCGGCATCTTGATGCCAGGCATTGCTAGGGCTGCACGCCGCGCACGAAGCGGGCGATGACCGAGGGCAACCGCTGAAGATCGTGCATCGTGATGTCTCCCCTCAGAACATCTTGGTGGGTGTGGATGGTGTGGCGCGCGTTGTCGACTTCGGCATCGCCAAAGCTGCCTCCAGCGCGCACACCACTCAAGCCGGTCAGATCAAAGGCAAACTGGCCTACATGTCCCCGCAACAGGTGAGCGGAGGGACGTGGACCGGCGTGCTGATATCTTCGCGGCCGGCGTGGTGCTCTGGGAAGCATGTACGGGACGCAGACTGCTTGCGCGCGGCGAGGCCACCCTGCACCGTGTTCTCGACTGGAGCGGGATCCCAACCGACGACTCACCACGCGCCAAACCCAGGCCTTGCCGGCTCGCGGCCCCGGTGGCGCGGACATCAAGTTCGCCGCGTGCCCGGCCAACGAAGTCGTTGTCGGCTTCTCGGGCTACGTGTTGTTTTTCGTCGACGCACTGACTTTCAAATGCGCGCCTTTGACGGTCATGAGCAGCTCCACTGAGCACGTGCTGACGATCGGTCAAACAACCGACACCGCGACGCTCGGCTCGGAGGAGTTTGGAACTCCGTTCGCAGCCGTCGATTGCTTGCCCGATCAAGTTGCGGTGTCGCAGCTGGTTAACGCCGGAGACGAGATCGACAGCTTTGGCCTAGCGTGCTCGAAGGTCACGCTGGTGGTTGAGTAGGTCCGGGCCGCGGTCGTCCTGCGTGCCCAACCCGCGGGCCGCGTGATGGAGCCCCGTAAAGAAAGTGGCGGAGGCCGACGCCGTCGAGGCCTCAGCTCATGGCATCCTCCTCAACCGGGCTTCGCTGGCGCACCGGGGAGGCGGGGAGGCCGGGTAAGGCGGGGAATTTTTGGGGTGCGGCCCGTGGCCCCGGACGCTTCCGGCCCGAAACTGCGTTTGCCAGCCTGGATGGCACAAAGCCCAGTCGTCCCCGCTTCCCCCCTCCCGTTTGCTCGAACGGCCAAGGGTTTTGGGTCGGGGAGGTCCAAGACTTCTTATGAGAGTGAACACGGCGCTAGCGAATCCTGACAGGGATGGTAAAAAGGGGCCCGTTTCGACCCGGCGGTGACTGGCTCATCGCCACTGACCCCGCTTCCAGATACAGACCGAACATCGAGCAAGAACGTACCTTTCTACTCGATAGCTCCAGACGCGAGGCCGATAGTGAAGATTTCCTGTCCTGCGTGCGCCGCCAAGTATTCGATTGCTGACGAAAAAGTCTCTGACCGTTTGGCGAAGATCCGCTGCCGCAAGTGCAGCGCTACCATCGTCATCGACGGCAAAGCCAATCCCCCGAGCGTCTATACGGCCGCGGGTGAGGCCACCACGGAAGCAAGCGACGACGCGAGTGACAGCCAGGCCGCGGGCCTGCAGTTCACCGTGGACTTCGGTGAGGGCGATCAGCGCACCATGTCGGTGCCCGAAATCGTGGCCGCGTACAACGCGAGTCAAATTACGCAAGACACTTACCTTTGGGCCGATGGCTTCGCGGACTGGAAGCCGCTTGCCGAGGTGGAAGAGGTCGTGGCCGCGCTGAACGCAGGCGGCGCGCCCGCGCCCGCCGCCGCGGCGCCCTGGGCATCGGCCGCAGCCAGCCCCGCGCGGACGGCAGCCCGCACGGCTGGTCGCGCTCCCGCTCCCGACCTTTTCGGCGGCATCGACGCCGCAGGCAGCGAAGACGATGTCGCCACGAGCGCGCCGGATCATGCGTCCGCCGCGCGCGGGGGTGGCGGTGGCGGTGGCGGTGGCCTCGGCGGTTCAGCTGGTGGTGGGTCTGGAACCGGCGCTCGCAACGAGTCGTCGGTGCTGTTTTCGCTCAGCGCGCTGACGTCGGCGGCAAGCCGTCCATCCTCGCGTCCGGTAGCTCCGGCCACCGCGTCCAGCGGCTCCGCGAATCGCGAAGACTCGGGTCTCATCGATTTGAAGGCGCTCACAGCGGCCGCCACCAAGTCCGAAGCAGCGGCCGCCGTCGCGCTGCCGACCGCCCCGCTCATCTCGCCGCTCGCGGCTTCCCCGTTGGGCATTGCCTCGCCGCTCGGCGGCGGGCTCACCGCACCCGCAACCGATTACGGCGCACCTCAAGCCAAGAACAAGACCGGCCTCTACATCGGTGGCGGCATCGCAGTCGCGGCCATAGCGGCCGTCGCGATCGTGTTCATGCTGCGGCCGCCGCCACCCCCCCCGGCAGCCGCGCCCGTCGCCGCCGCTCCGGCGCCGGCCCCCGCCCCGACCCCAGCGCCAACACCTGAAGTCACGGCCACGCCGCCGTCGACTGGCACCCCCGCCAGCGAAGAGGCCCCCAAGGCCGGCGCCAAGACCGGTGGTGGCGGAATCAAGCGTGGAGGCGCGGTCGCCCCCAAGAAGGGCGGCGCCGCCGCATCCCCTGCGCCCGCCGAAGCTCCCGCAGCAGCGCCAAAGCCGAAACGAAACCCCTGCGGCTGCGCAGCGGGCGACTTGCAGTGCGCCATGCGCTGCGCGGCCGGGTAAACCCTTCCAACCCGGGAAGCGGCCCCCTCCTCAGGGTGGCTGCTGCCTCGGGGCGGGCCGCTTCTTTTTCTCCTCCGGGGTCCACTTAGGGTGTCGTTGCGACTCAGTCGGCCTGAAGCGCGGTCGGCGCTCGGCCTCGCCGAGTTTGTGAAGGGCCTCCCTTCGATCGCGGATCGTGATCTGCTCTCGCCAAAGTCGGGTGACCTGATCCTGGCTCGCGCTTTGCGCGAGCTCGCGCTGTAGCAGGGCGCTCCGCTTTGCAGGCTTCCGGAGCGACGGAAACGAGCGCTTGACGGAGACGACCGACCGGAGACGAACGCGAGGCGCGTACCGAACAGGGCATCCGCCGAGCTCGCGCTGGAGCAGAGCGCTCCGCTTTGCCGACATGCGAGAGCGACGGAGACGTGCGGTTCGACGGCACGCCGCTCGGGTTCGGCCGGAGTACGTGCCAGCGCCGCTCGGGTTCGGCCGGAGTACGTGCCAGCGCCGCACGGCAACGCGCGTCCTCGAACGATGGGATCTCCCGATCTCCTTTCTCGATCGCGCGGCGCGGCCCGCATCCGCCACGCTAGCTTCTGCGAGGATGGCTGCGTAGTGGCAGCCCCACTGTCACTACTTGTCGAGCGCTACGTCTCGGGCTTCGGTGCGGGCGGCGCCGTCAGCGTGCTCGGCGAGGTAGCGGCGAGCTTCGCTAGCCGCGCGCGCGGCCTGGCCGCCTTGTTTGAGGGCGCGGAAGTGTTCGACCTGCGCCACCTCACGCAAGGTGCTTTGTGGGTAGCTGCCCAGCAGCTCGCCAAAAAGCTCGGCGGCGCGGGCGGCGTCACCTCGGTTGCGCGCCTCTACACCCGCGGCGAACAGGCGATTTTCTTCCGCCAACGTGCCGACTTTGCGGGCCGACGATGCTTTTTTGGCGGCTCCTGACGCGCTGCCCGCTTTGGCGGCGGCGGGCGCTGGCGAAGTCACGCTTTCGGTCGCAGACGACGCCTCGGCGCGGCCCGGCAGGGGCGGCAGAGCGGCCGCTTCGACGCCGCCCGCCGAGCTCCAACTCTGCCCCGCGCTGAGCAGCGCGACCTGCACGCCTTGCGAGAGCACCCACACGCTGCCGCGCGTGACATGCACACGCGTGTTGGTCGCGCTCAGCAGCGGCTCGACGCGCACGTCGAAGATGGTGCCGCGCACCACGACCTCGGCGTCCGGCGTTTCGACGACGACCGAGCGCCGGCTTTCGACCGCCTTGTCGACCGCCACGTCCACGCGCCCGTGACGCAAGCTGATGCGCTCTTCGGCGGCGCTTGGCTGTGACAGCTTGAGCTCCGTCGATTCACTCACCTCGACCGATGACTTGAGCGTCGTGAGGTGCGCGCGCGCGCCAGCCGCCGTTTGCAGCGAATCACCGTCGCGTAGCGCTCGCTGGCCGGAGCCGACCACGCGCACGGTACCCTCTTGGGTAAGCACCACCGTGCCGCTCACGCGATCGAGCCCGGCGATGCTGCCGCCGTTGACGTGAGCGCGGTGCTCCCGCAAAAGCAGGCCTGAAAGCAGTACGAAAGCCGCTGCCGCTGCCAAGACGATGCCGCCGCGGCGAAAGCGCCGCGTGCGCTCGGTGCTCTCAGCGGAGCGCGCGACCGCGTCTTTCATGGCGCGCACCAATCGGTCACGGCGCGCCGGCAAGGCGTCTTCCGGAGCGCTTGGCACTGCCTCTTGCGCCAGCTGCCGCAACAGCTCGCCCGGCTCGCTTTCGAACGGCCGACGGCTCATCGGGCCTCTCCCGCGGCCGTGGCAATGGCCAAGCGCTTGTGTAAATCCTTGCGACCGCGCACCAGCCGCGACTGGGCCGCCGCCACCGACACGCGCATCATCAGCGCAATCTCTGCCAGCTCATGGCCCAGCACGTCGTGCAGGAACACCGTCTCGGCGTACTGCGGCTTCATGTCCACGAGCGTGGCTCGCACCAGCTGCAGCTCCGAGCGCACTACCGCATCACGTTCGGCGTCACCGCGAGCCGCGTAGCTTTCGCTGTCGGGCGGCGCGTCGCGGTCCATGACCTTGCGTTCGCGCCTGCGCGAGCGCAGCGCGTTGAACGCCACGTGGCTCGCGATGCTGGAGGCCCATGTCCGCAGGTTGCACGCGCGCGCATAGCTCCGGCGTGACAGCGTAACGATGATCTGCTCGAAGACCATTTGCACCAGGTCGTCGTGGTCGACTTCCCGTCTTCCAAATACGCGATACACGGTGTGGTCAACGACACGAATCAACCGGTCGTAAAGGGCGGAGGCGACTTGGCGATCGCCGCGCTGAACCGCCAAGATCAGCGACTCGTCGTCCAATGCCTCATTGCTCGCGTGGCCGGCTGACGCGACGAGGCGGAGCGGTGCTTTGATGGCGGGGGAAGAGCGAGACACGGGGACTCCTGGATGATAGTAACCGCACTCGGCGCCGCCAGGCAGCCCCGCCGATCCAGGGGAATTTGCAGCCATTTCGCGCGAGCCGCAGCTCGCTGGCGGTTGGACTACATGGTACCCTCTCCTGCGTCATGTCCCAGGTTCCGAGACTCAGCCGCGGGGGCGTACTTTCGGTGCTGCTCTCGGTCGTCGCGGTTTCCTGCGGCTCGGACGTCGTCAATTTGCTGCCAGCAGCGTCAGGTATGGCCAACGGCGGCACAGCCAACGACGCCGGTAGCGCGAACACGTCAGGCGGCGCGGGCGCGGGCGACAGCGGCGGCGGCGCTGGTGCGCTCGGCCAAGCCGGCCGCACCAGCACGCCCAGCGCTGGTAGCGGCGGCCACGGCAGCGGCGGCTGCTTCGGACCGGCGTGCGCCATCGCGGGTGAAAACAGCGGCTTCAGCGGCTCGTTTGGTAACCCTAACTGCAACAACGGCTTCGGCTCCTGCACCTCGTGCGTGACCGACGAGCAATGCTTGTCAGACGAGCATTGTTCGCACTTCCTCAACAACACCTGCGTGCAGTGCGCCGAACCAGGCCAGTGCAAGCCCGGCTACAGCTGTGACATGTTGGTCGGTCGCTGTGGGCCAAGCTGTTCCAGCACGTTCGAGTGTAGGGACGGCCGCGTCTGCGACATGACGCAAGGCACCTGCGTTCCCTGTATCGACGACCGGCAGTGCGAGCAGGACGGCGAGCCCAACACGCAGGTCTGCTACCTGCGGCGCTGCGTCGAGTGTTTGCAAAACTCCGACTGCGACCAGGGCGACGCACGCCTGTGCGCGGGGTTTCAATGTGTCGAGTGCTTGACCGACAAGGACTGCGGCGACGGTCAATGCGACACGCCGCACGGCCGCTGCCAATAGCCGCACGCAAGCTCAGCGCAGCTTGAAGCGGACGCCAACGAAGCCGTTCAAGCCGAGCGCCGGCGTTTCCCCGACGGGTTCGCCGCCAATTTGCACGACTGTGCGCTCCGGATCGATGAAAGTCGCGGCGCTGACGACCAGCCCCACCGGCGGCGCAAAGTCCCAGTACCCATCGATGGCCGCGCTGACCCCGGGCTTCCAGCGCGCGGCGTCATCCGCGGCTGTGCCATTGACGGCGGTAAGCGACATGCGTTCAATGACGAACAAGAGCCGCACGTCGACGCCCAGCGAGGTCAGGTTTGGCGCCAACGGATGCCCAACGCCCAGGGCCGCACTCAGCCAACGCACGCGCAGCTCGGACTCGGCGCCGCGCTGCGAATAGGCGCTGTCGGCCACGGCGAAGACGCCGCGTGGAACGAGCTCGATGCCTGCGCGCAACGAGCCGCCGGCGCGCGGCGGGCCGGGAATCAAGCCCAGGCCTAAGCTGCCTGAGACGTCGACCCACGCGGAGCGCGTGCCACGCGGCGCCGCAAGCGGAGGACGCTCCGGGGGTGCTGAAGGGCGCGACGGCGCGAGGGGGCTTGCCACTTTTGCTGGTGGCTCCGCCGGCACGGAGGCCGCCGCCGCCGAGGGCGGCTCAATCTCTCGCGCTACCAGCGTGCCGATCGCAAAGCCGATGGCGCGGTGCCGCTCGAGCTCGTCGTCGCCGGCCTGAAAAACCAGGTCTCGTGTCGACCACTGGGCGTTCAGCAAGCTGCGCAGCCCCAATTCGATGCGCGCGCGATCCCCTTCACGCCGCACGATGGCCACGCCCAACGGCGGATCTGCGCTTTTGGTGTCGGAGCTGATGCACTCGTGGGGTGCGGCGGAGCGGGAACAGGCTGCCAGCAACACCGCTAGCTCTTGAGTGCGCGGCTGCGGGGAATAGACCTCGACGACGACCGGAGCCGGCACGCTAGTCGCCGCCCACGTAAGGAAGCGACTCGACCGGTCCTTGGGGCGCGCGTGGCTCGTGCACGCCGCCGCGCCGGTCGGTGCTACCCAGACGCAGCCCGCCATCGGCCCACAGCAACGAAAACGGGGCGCCCGGCGTAGGCTCGCCGCCTGAGTTGGGGACGACCAACACAGTCGCGGCCTCGACTTCGAACGCCTCCGCGCGACGTTTGCCAGCGCAGGCTTCCGCCACCAGCGCGTGTGTGTCCAGCTCCTGGCAGCGCGCCAGGAGTCGACGCTCGGACGCTTGCGGCGTGTTTTGCAGCAACAGCTCAGCCGCCGCACGCCGCACGCTGGCGCGCCTGTCGGAGCGCAACAAATTGGACGCATAGCTGTCGGCGCAGCGCGCGCGAGCCAGCAAAAGGCCACGCAACACCTGTTCGCGCAGCGAAGCGCGCGCGTCACGCAGCAGCGCGCCACACAGCGCGGCCGCGGCAACTTCCGGGTTTTTCCGGCTCAGCCGCCCGAACGACACAGCAGCATTGCCGCTCACGCTAGCCTCGCGATCGCCCAAGGCGCTTTGCAGGGCGGTACGAGCTAGAGCGCTCGTGGCCGGGTCCGCGAAGCCCAACGCCCAAACGGCGTTGGCCCGCACCCGCGCGTCACTGTCGCGCGCCAGCACCGCCAGTACGGCCACGTCGGGCTGCAACGCTAGCAGCTCCGCCACTTTGGCGCGGTCGCCGATGTCAGCGCCCTTGGCTAACCGGGCCAGCACCGCGCGCGCGCGGGGATGGCTCGAAGCCGACAGCGCCTCCAGTAGTTCGTCGCGCTCGCTGCCGCGCGTGCCGTCGAGCAGTTGCGCCGCGCGCGCCAACAGCGCATCGTCGTGACTTTGCGACAGAGGCCCCGGCAGCGCCAAATACACTAGAGCGCGGTCGTTCAGCCCGCCTCGCGCCAGCCGCGCGAGCAGCGGCCCCAGAAGCTCGGACGTGCGTGCTCGACGGATCGAGAAGGCCGCAGCGCGTTTGACGCGTAGCTCGTCGGCGTCCAACGCCTGCAGCAGCGCGGCGCTCGTCGCCTTGCCGGGAATCGAGCCAAGCGCCGCCGCGGCGCTCTCGGCCAAGGCTGGGTCACTCACGCCCTGCAGCAGTGGCAACAGCGTCGCCAAAGCGCGTTCCGAGCCAGTTCGCCCTAAAAGGCCCACCAAGCGCAGTCTTTCCGGCGGCGATACCGCGCGAGCCGCCAAGGCGCGGGCCAGCGGCTCGACAGCACGACCGTCCGCGTCCTTCGGTGAGAGCAGCGCTTCTGCGGCGTCCATCGCGGCCCAGCGCGTCTCGGCGTCCGGCACCGTCAAGCGCTCCAGTGCCGCGCTCAAGGCCCGCGCGTCGCCCAACTTGCCCAGCACCGCGAGGCCAACCTTGGCGGATAACCGTCCGCGATCGAGCGCCGCCCTGACTCGCGTCGACGACGCCGAATCGCCCGCCTGGGCGAGCCCCAGCGCGCAGCCCTCGGCCAACGCGCTGTCCGGCACGGAGTCCAAACAGTCACGCAGCGGGCCCGTGAACGCCCCCGGCGCTAAAGCCAACGCGGCCAGCACCGCTTCGCGTTCACGGCCCGGCTCGTCGGACGCCAACTCCTTAACCAAAGCCTGCCCGGCCTCGACGCTACCGATGTGCCCCAGCGCCAGCAACAGCGCACGACGCGCTTCGGGTGCGCGAGGCTCACGCAACATCGCCGCGAGCGGGACGACGGCGCTGGCCTCTGCCAGGGCGCCTAGCGCGCGTACGACCGCGGTGCTTACGCCGCGATCGGAGTCCCGCAGCGCCAGCAACAGCGCGCTGCTACTGCGAGGGTCGCGCAGCGCGCCGAGTGCGCGTGCTACCGCCGCCCGCACGCTCGGCCGCGGATCTTCGATTTTTCCGATTAGCGGCAGCACCGCGCGAGCGTCACCCAGGACCCCGAGCGCGTTGGCGACGGCTTCCCGCACCTCCGGCACGTTGTCGTCCAGGTGACCCAAAAGCGGCAGCACCGCGCTCTCCGCCTGCGACGCGCCCAGCGCCGCGGCCGCAGCCGCCCGCACCTCGGCGTCCGAATCACCCAGCGCCCGGCCGAGCGCAGGCGTCGCGTTCGCCGACGGCGCGACGGCCAGCGCCAAGGCGGCCGAGAGCCGCAGGCGCTTGTCCGAGCCGGACAACCAAGGCACCACGCGCTCGGTCACGTTCGGCGTTTCGAGGCGCAGCAAGAGCTCGAGCGCGGCGCTTGCCACCTGCGCGTCCACGTCGTCGAGCGCTCGCAATAGCAAGCGCCTGGCCGAAGACCGCGGCAGCTCCGACAGTGAAGCCACGGCGGCTTGACGCGCCGTGGCATCGCTGGACGACAGCTCACGCTCGGCGCGCCGCGCGGCGCTAGGCCAAATCGCAGCGCGCGCATCGAGCGCAGCTAGGCCGAGCAGCGCGGCCAAGACTAGGGAGCCGAGAAATGGCGCTTTCTTGCGGGGCATGCGCGGCAGGGACTTTCGACCCCGGCCGGGCGCGTGTCAATTCGCTCAGCGCGGCTCGACGCCCAGGGCCGCGAATGCGCGCGCGGAAGCCTGCCGTTGGCGCCGCATCAGTGGTCCGTAGAAGACCAAGACATACAGGGTGACCCGCAGCAGCATGTAGTACTCGAGCACCTCGAACGCGAGCGCCAACGTGACGCCGATCATCAGCGACCCGTAGCCGAACCAGCGGCGCCAGGTGCCCATTACGTCAGCCATGTGCTCGCGGTAGATCTGGGCGCGCTCGGGCTGGTACTCGCCCAAAATTGAAAATTCGGTCACGGTGTGCGGATCGAACTTCCTCACCGTACGGCTCTGATTGCCGACGAACTGCAGGTACAGCGCCCAGGCCAAACGCGTGACCAACGTGAAGCTCGTCTGCGCCTCGTAGCGGCGACGCACCTCGGGGTACGACTCGGCCTCTTTGAAGCCTGGCACGGCTAGCTTCATGAACACGGTCTTGTAGTGGTCGAAGAGCGTGGTCTGAATCGAGGTCAGCACGGCCACCAGCAGCGAGAACCCGACGGCCAGCAGCGTCTGCCACCACGCCGTGCAGTACTTCAAGTGGATGTGGTAGCAGCCCGCGATCAGGATCGCGGACAACCCGAGCACGTCAGCCGTGCCGTCCAACATGCGTCCGATCACCGACGACGTCTTGCGCATGCGCGCCAGCTGCCCGTCCGCGCAGTCGAAGACTGTGGACAAAAACGCACACAAGGCCGCCCATTGAAAGTGATGCGGCGTGCTCGAAACCATCAGCACCGCCGCGTACAGGCCGAGGCCCATCGACGCCAGCGTCACCGCGTTGGGCGAGACGGGCGTGGGCAACAGCGCGCGCGCAAGTACATAGGCCAGCGGCCGATGCACGTAGACGTCTATCGGCTCCTCGACGTCGAGCGACTTCAGGCTCTGCCAGTAACCGGACCAGAAACCCGCACTCACTTTGGCACCTTAGCTCTATTGAGCGGCGTTTTCCGGGACTGTTGGGTCGAGTTTTGGTCCAAGACCTACCTGTCTTGTCGGGCTGGGACCCCTGCCCCAGCTCGCCCTACTCAGCGTCGCTCGGGCCAGCCACGAGCGCCATCGGCGCGCGCCGTGCGCCGCGACCCAGCACGCGCTCGAAGGCGCGCACGCAACGCAGGTTCTGCTCGCGCGTGCTCACCGTCACACGCACGTAGCTCTTGGCGGCGTGGTGTACCGTCAGCGAACGAATCAAGACGCCGTGATCGAGCAGCAGCTCGACCAGACGCTCGGCAGAATGCCCCGTGCGCGACACGTCAATCAGCACGAAGTTGCCCTCGCCCGGCACGGGCGCCAGGCCCGGCAGAGCCGACAAAGCATCGAACAGCTCGACCCGACCGCTGGATAGCTCCTCGCGACGCGCCTCGAACTCGGCTTGGTCGTCGAGCGCCGCCGTCGCGGCGGCCAGCACCAGGCTGGGCACGTTCCACGGCACCTTTACGCGCGACAGCAGCCGAATCACCACCGGGTGAGCCAGCGCGTAGCCCAGGCGCATGCCCGCCAAGCCGAAGGCCTTGGAGAACGTTCGCAGTACGATGGCGTTCGGGAACTCCGCCAGCAGGTTGGTCGACGAGCCGTCGGTCTCGAAGTCGAAATAGGCTTCGTCGATGACCGTGGGTAGCCCCAAGCGCAGCATGCGTCGCAAGTCTGCCTGCGACATGCGGTTGCCCGTCGGGTTGTTCGGTGAGCACAGGAACAGCACCTTCGTGCGCTCGTTAACCGCGCGAATCAGCCCGTTCAGGTCGTGGTCGTGGGTGTCGGTCATGGGCACCAGCACCGGGATGCCGCCCGACACGCGCGTGCGTGCCTCGTACATGCTGAAGGTCGGCACGCTGAGCAGCACCTCTTCACCAGGGCCCACGAAGGTGCGAATCACGACGTCGATAAGCTCGGTCGAGCCGGCGCCGAACAGCACGCTGCCGCTGGCCAGGCTCTCCCGGCGCGAGATTTTGTCGGACAGGCCCTTGCTGCCGCCCGGGTACTGGTTGCCGCGGCTAGCGGCGTCCATGATGGCCTGCATCACGCGCGGACTGGGCGGAAACGGGCTCTCGTTCGACATCATGCGCGCGGCGCCCTTGCGCTCGGCGACGGCAAAATGATGCTCGTCGTAAGGTTTGGCGGCGCGTACCCAGCTCGGCGCGAAGGTCTCGATGGCCTCCGGATCGATCTGAAAGTCGGGTCCCTCCCCCGGCTCGTCGCCCAGGTCGTCCCCGTAAACGCGCAGCATGGCTTCGGCGCGCTCGAGCGCCGGTTGCGTGTCGACGTCGATCCAGCGCACGTCGCCCACGTCCACGGCGGCGAAGGCGCCGCGGCGGCTGAGGGCTTGCACGCCGTCGCTCAGCGAAGCATCGCCGTTGAGCTCCGCCACGCGTGAAAGCTCGGCAACCAGCGACGGGCCAATGCGGAACACGCCGGTGTCGAGCGCGTCGTAGGCGTCCAGCTCCTTGGCGATGCGTACGATGCGGCCACGCTCGACCGCCACCTTGGTGGCGTCGTCGAGATCGAAGCAACGCGGGATGTCGTAGTCCACGGCCAGCGCCGCGCCGTCCGCCGGTATTTCGGCGGCCAGCAGGCGTCGCACCAGCTCCGGCGAGTACAGGTGGTCCGACATCGTCAGCACGCACTCACGATCGATGTAGGCTGCCGCAGCCAGCACCGAGACGCCGTTCTTCTTCAGGAAGTCGGTGTTCTCCACGAACGTGACCTCGAGGCCCAGCTCGGGGCCTTCGGCGACTGCGGCCTTGATCAGGTGGCCGCCGTGTCCAATCACGACCACCGCGTGCTCGATACCGGCGGACTCCAAGGTGCGGAGCACCCGGACGATCAGCGGGACCCCGGCCACTCGGCGCAATGGCTTCGGCGTGATGTCGCCGCCCTCGCTGAGCCTGGAGCCCAAACCCGCCGCGAGCACGATCGCTCTTGTCACACGGGCTGCCTCAATCGGTCGCAGTAGTGTCGCCATCAAGCTATAAATCAGCAATTAGCACGCAGCGACCAAACCGGCCAAATCCTTTTCTTATCGCGGATTTAGACCATGATTTCGGTGTCGCAGCTGGCTCACACTGTTGCAAAATCACAACAGCAGCGGGACTTCTACGTGCCGCGCAGAAGGCGTCCGAATGTCGCCGGCCACGCAATCGTAACACCCCGAATTCTGGAGAATTACCAACAGCAGGGCCGAGCTGTCGATCTACGCCACAGTGCGTTAAAAATTACGCACTTGAGGGC
>JAYUYU010000897.1:0-3313 GCA_043752365.1 Myxococcales bacterium
ATTTTGGTGACCGAGGGTGTGCGCGGTGAAGGTGGCGTGCTTCGCAACAGCGAAGGCAAGCGCTTCATGTTCGACGACATTCCGGACAACTACAAGAACCAGACCGCGGACAATCCGGAAGAGGGGTGGCGCTACACCCAAGGCGACAAGAGCGCGCGGCGTCCGCCGGAGCTTTTGACGCGTGATCACGTCGCGCGCTGCATCATGCGCGAAGTGAAGGCCGGGCGGGGTAGCCCCCACGGCGGCGTGTTCCTCGACATCGCTTGGATCAAGGAAAAGCTGCCCAAAGCTGCCGAGCACATCAAGAAGAAGCTGCCGAGCATGTACCACCAGTTCAAGCAGCTGGCGAACGTCGACATCACGGCGGAGCCCATGGAAGTCGGGCCGACGACGCACTACGTGATGGGCGGCATCCGCGTCAACGGCGACAGCCAAATGACCAACGTGCCCGGCCTGTTCGCAGCCGGAGAAGCGGCGGCCGGCTTGCACGGCGCTAACCGTTTGGGCGGCAATTCACTGTCCGATTTACTGGTTTTCGGGCGCCGCGCCGGCTTGTACGCGGCCAAGTTTTCGAAAGAAAACCCGAGCGCCAGCATCGACGCCGCGCAAGTGGCCAACATCGAGCAGAAGGCGCTCACGCCGTTCGAACGCAGCGGCAACGAAGGGCCATATCAGGTTCAAGAGGACTTGCAGGAGTCAATGCAGGCGCTGGTCGGCATCGTGCGCAACGAAGGCGAGATGCAGGAGGCACTGCGCTTGGTCGCCGAGTTCAAAGCGCGCGCCGAGACGGTGAAGGTGAGCGGCAACCGCGAGTACAACCCCGGCTGGCACACCGCGCTCGATCTCGAGAACTTGCTGACCGTGACCGAAGCCGTCGCGCGCTGCGCCATCGAGCGCAAAGAAAGCCGCGGCGGCCATTTCCGCGAAGATTTTCCCGACAAAGACCCGGAGAGCGGTAAGTGGAACTCCATCGTGTCGCGCGGCCCGGAGGGCCAAATGCAGTTCCGGCGCGAGCCCATCCAGCCGCTGCCCGCCGAGCTCCAGGAAGTCGTCGAGGAGAACAAATAATGTCCAAGGCGACGTTCCGAATCTGGCGAGGTGACCGCACGTCGGGCAAATTCGAGGACTACACGACCGAAGCCGGCGAAGGCATGGTCGTGCTCGACGCCGTTCACCGCATTCAAGCGGAGCAAGCTAACGACTTGGCGGTGCGCTGGAACTGCAAGGCCGGTAAGTGCGGCTCTTGCTCGGCCGAAATCAACGGCATGCCACGGCTGTTGTGCATGACCCGCCTCGACGAGCTCAACCTCGACGAAATCGTGACCATCCAGCCCATGCACGCCTTCCCGATGATCAAAGATCTCGTGACCGACGTGTCGTGGAACTACGAGGTCAAAAAGCAGATCAAGAAGTTCAAGCCGCGCGCGCCCGACGCTGCCGACGGCACCTGGCGCATGCAGCAAGCGGACATTGACCGCGTGCAAGAATTCAGAAAGTGCATCGAGTGCTACCTGTGCCAGGACGTTTGCCACGTGCTGCGCGAGCACGACAAGCACGAGGAGTTCATCGGGCCGCGCTTCCTCGTCTACACGGCCGCGCTCGAAATGCACCCGCTCGACACCGAAGACCGTCTGGACGACCTGAAAAACTCCCAAGGTATCGGCTACTGCAACATCACCAAGTGTTGCACCAAGGTCTGCCCTGAGGGCATCACCATCACCGACAACGCGATCATCCCCCTCAAAGAGCGTGTGGCTGATCGCTTCTACGATCCGATCAAAAAGCTGTTTCGCGTTTTCAAAGGTTAAAGGAGGCGGGGCCCATGTCGCTTTTGAAGCCGATTCACAAGGACGCACTCGCACGCGCCTTCGAGAAGGCCGAGCGCTACCGTTTGCTCAACGAGCCGTTCGAGGCCGAGAGCATCTGCCTCGATATCTTGGCGGTCGAACCGGGGCACCCCCAGGCGCTGGGCTGCTTGCTGCTGTCGCTGACCGACCAGTTCAGCCACAGCGCGGGCCAGGCCATGGAGCGAGCGCGGGCGCTGTTGTCCCAATTCACCGGCGAGTACGAAAAGGTCTACTACGCCGGCATCATCAGCGAGCGCTTCGCTAAGCGCAAGCTACGCGACGGGCGCCCTGGCGCCAAAGAGCTCGCCTACGGGCACCTACGCGAAGCCATGGCCGCGTATGAAAAGGCAGAAGCGTTCGCCCCGAGCGGCAACGACGACGCGGTCCTGCGCTACAACGCCTGCGTCCGCATGATCGAGCGACATGAGCTGACTGCGCCCGTCGACGACGAGCGCGAGCCCCTGCTCGAGTAACGCAATCACCCGAAAAACTGCGGCGGCGCGCTGCAAGCGGCGCCTTTCCCCACACCAGCGCCGCTTTCGCACACGCACGCTTATCGAAGCTTTCGCACATTCTTTGGCGCTTTGCGCGGCAGACCTTTAAGCTTCCGGAGTCGGTGCGCAAGGTCGCGCGCCACGAGGTAGCCATGCGTCGCTCGTTAATCTCATCCCTGTTGGCGTTCGTCGCACCGTGCCTAGTTGCGGGGGCGCTACCCAGCTGCGCCACCAACGACAGCATGATGTACATCGTGGGGGTCGCGTTGCGCAAAGCCGGCGCCTGCGCGGTCAAGCCGGACCTCAGCGGCACTATCTTGGCCAGTGGCGCCATGGATCGCACGTTTGCTTCGGACTACGTGGCAGCGCTGATCGTCGGCAACCAACTCACGCAGCGTGGCTCGCGCGAGCGCGTCCGCACCGAGACCTCACGCGTAGCGCTCAAGGGCGCCGAGGTAAAGCTCGAAAACGCCCAGGGCGGCCTGTTGGTGCCCGCCTTCTCGTCAATCGGCACGGGCTTCGTCGACGCCTCTGACGGCACCGACGCCGCCGCAGCCGCCATGTTCGCGACGCTCATTCCGGCGACCATCGCCAAATCGCTGCCGGCCGGCACCGTGGTGGCGAAGGTCCGCGTGTTCGGCACCACCTTAGGCGGAGAAGACGTCGAGTCGGCGGAGCTGTTGTTCCCGATCGAGGTCTGCGATGGCTGCCTCGTTGCTTACCCTGCCTCGGCGCGTGACTTGACCGCCACCGGCTCCGACTACCAGTGCAAGCTCGCGGCGGACGACATGGCGGACACGGGCGGCGACAACGTCGACGCCCCCTGCAACCTAGGCATCGACTTTGCAGTGCCGTGCACCACTTGTTCGGGGTTGTTCGCGGCTTGCCAAAGCCCGGTCGACAACTGCTTCTACAATCCCGACGCTTGCCCGTGAGGGCCCGCCGGCGCGCGTTTCGACACGCGGCCGCCGG
>JAYUYU010000898.1:0-19332 GCA_043752365.1 Myxococcales bacterium
GACTACCTGAACGTTTCGGTCGAGGGCCCGTACAAGCCCGAAATCTACCGCTACTGAAGCTGAGCCTGCCAGCTCGGGGCCCTAGGCCCCGAGCCGAAGGCCCTTCAGTCGCGGCGAGGGCGGCAAGACTGGTAATTTCACCGTGGGTGATAGACCAAGCAATCTTCTTGCGGGGTAGTGGACATCAAGTCAGGGAGGGCACTCGTTCCCCGCTCTCTAGCCCCGCTCTATGTTTTGGCCTATTTGCCCTTGGCCTGCTCGTCGACGGACGACGGGGTGGGCACCAAAACCCCGGCACCGCCCAGCGGCGGCAACTCTACCGGGGGCAAAGCGGCGGGCGGCTCGGGCGGTGCGACGGCGGCTGGCTCGACCGCAGACGGCTCGGGTGGCTCCACCGTGGGCGGCGGCTCCGGCATGGCCTGTACCACTACCCCGGACTGCATGGGCACCGGCTTCATCTGTAAAGCCGGCATGTGCGCCTGTACGACGGACGTGCCGGACGTTTGCGGCGCGGGTGCGACGGCTGCGTGTGTGAACAAGAAGGCGGATCCAGAGCACTGTGGCGACTGCCTTAGCAAGTGTGACGCGGGTGCGACTTGCGTCGACAGCAAGTGCACCAAAAAGCCGGTAGAGCTCAGCAAGGGCACCGGCTGTGGCCCGATGCGCTTGGCGATTCAGGGCACGGACGTTTACTGGACCGAGCCTATGACCAAAAAGGTCCGAAGCATGCCGCTCGCTGGTGGCGCGGCCGTCGAAGTCGCTACCGGAGATACGCTGTCGTACATCGCGGCCGACGCGACGGGCGTATACTGGAACGACGACGCCGCTTTTGCGAGCAAGGTGATGAAGAAGGCCCTGCCGCTGGCCGCGGGGGCACCCGTGGCGCTCGTCACGCACCCGCTCACGGCGAGCGACACCAACAAGATTCTCGGCATCGCGGTGCACGGCCGCAAGCTCTACTATTCGCTGGCGCACGACGTTCACCAGATCTCGACCACGGGCACGGGAGACATGATCGTCGGTACTGCCGTGAACTACGACGCCCCGGCCAAGATCGACGGCATTCCGCACGGCATCGCCGTGAACGAAACGATGATCGCGTGGACCGACGTGGGTGACCGCAACGGCGTCGAGGGCGACGACATCATGGTCGAGAGCAACATGCCGCTTACCGACAAGTCCGGTTACTGCGAGTAGTTGCCCGACAGCCATAGCTTGCCGTCGGCGATGGGCAGGTAGTACTGCACACCGACCAAGAAGCCTTGCCAGTCGATGGGACGGACCTTGCCGTTGCCGTCGTAGGTGACGATGCCGCTGTCGATGTTCGGTACGTAAATGGGTGGCGGATTCGCCGGATCCACACCGCGGTTCTGCGGGTTGGGTAGCGTTGGGAATAGCGCTCCGCCCGTCAGATCCGAATTGTACATGTCGGAGATGCCGGAGCCGCGCGAGAACTCGGCGGTGATGGCCAACGCGTTGCTACGGTTGGTCGCGCTCTTCGCCGGAATGACGGGCACGAAGGCGTTGACAGCCACGCCCCAGCCGTTGACGACGTTCGAACCGCCGGGAAATTCGACGAACTGCGCCACTTCGAAGCGGCGGCCGATGCCGGACACGCCGAGCGCCAACGGACCGAGCGCGGGCTGGCCGTAGCCTTGCTGGCCGATGCCGGTCCATTGATTGATCGCGAGCCTGAGGCCCGCCTCGCCGTCGGGCAAGCCGGAGGCACGCTGCACGGGTCGAACGGCCGCCGCCGCGATCTCGAAGTCGACTGCCGAGCTTTCGATGGTCTTGGAAAGACGGAACTGCGGTTGCCGGTGGTAGATTTGACCGGTGACGCCAAGGAAGGCCAACGTGCTCGGGTAGAAGCCCTTGCCGCCCCAGCCGAACAGGTCGTGATACTGGCCCGCAAGCACGTCGACGACCGGTGTCTCGGCCTTGATGTAGAAGTGCCGCATGCGCAGCGGGTTGGTGACGTAGGCCGTCTGTTCGTTGACCTCGGTCGGTTGAACCGAGCCGAAATCGGCCTCGAGCGTGGCGAAAGCTTTGACCCAGCTGGTCGCCGGAGCTCCCACCTTCAGACCGAAGCGCGAGTCCCGGGCGGTGAACTGCAGCTGGTTGTTGTTGCCGCGAAAGGTGCCGACGCGCTGCAGGATGGTGTTGCCCGCTGTCGTGTTGAAGCTCTGCGTCGAATCGTGCATCACGTTCAGCGCTGCAAAGCCGTAGATGCCGACGGTCCAATCGTGAACCGTGACGCTCAGCGCTTCGGGCGTACGTGCTGGCTTGGCATGCGCATTGGCCTCGGCCGGCGCCGCTGCTGTTGCTTGCGCTTGCGCTTGCGCTTGCGCTTTTGCTTCGGGCGCAGTTCCGGTCGCGTCGGTCGCTCCGGGCCTGTCCTCCGTGCTGTCGTCGGTCGCGGGTGTTGTTAGCGTGTCGGCGGGCGCGTCGCCTTGCGCGTGCGCCACGGAAGCGACGAGCAGAGCAAAGGTTGCGGTGAGGCCACTCAGCGTAAGATGGGTCATTTTCGTTCTCCGATGAGCCTGCGCGCGAGCTCTTTGCTTAGGGGCAGGCGGGACATTGGCCTCCGCAGTCGATGCCGGTTTCTCCGAGCGTCTTGCTTTGCACGCCATCGCTGCAGGTGGGTGGACGAAGCGTCAGCGTCTTCAGCGCGTTGCGATTGAACAAGTCGGTCGCCTTGCGGCCCGTCAGCTCGAGCGAGCCCGCGTTGGCGCAGTAGTCGGCGCGGACCGGCGGCGCCGCCGTAGCGTCGAAGAACGACAGGTGGCCTTCGTTGTCCGCAGCCCAAGGCCCCGGAGCCTGGCCAGCCGCGATGTCGTCGCAGGTCAGCACCACGCCTTGCGCTACCAAGCAGGTCGCGGGAAAATCAATGTGCTGCGACACCAGCTGCGTCGTGGTGAGCGAATATTGATTGTTCTTGACCAGCTCGAGCTGAGCCGTGAACAGCGGCACGGACGGGAACCAGCCGTTGAATTTCTTCAGGGTTTCGTACCAGCCGTCGTCGAAGCCGGTGATGGTGCCGTCGGCGCCCAAGACCAAGCCCGCACACCAGTCGATCGTCGAGGGCTCGACCGCTCGCGTGCCAGCTGGGCGCGGCGGAATCAGAGCCAGCGACGGGGGCTCGGGCGGGTTGGGGACTTGATCGATGCAGGCGTCGACCGTGGTCGAGACCCACTCGGTGGATGGCGCGCCGCTACCGAGGTCGCTGGCGGACACGGTGAAGTCGCCGCCGCACTTGCCGAGCGCATCGCAATACGGCGGGGTCGTACAACCGCCGAGCGATACTGCGAGCAGCACCGATACGGCATGGAGGAGCTCGAACTTCATGAACGCTTACCTTTTGCTACGGGCACGCGACTGGATCCTTTGCGCCGTAGGCGCCCTGGCAATCACCGCCGCAATCGACGCCGCTCTCGTTAATGTCCTGTTTGCCGTTGAGGCAGGAACAGGGCAGCGAGCACGTGCCGCCGCAGTCGACGCCCTCTTCCCAAGGATTCTGGACCTTGTCGAAACAGGCGCAGAAATCCGGGCAGCTGCCCCCACAATCGACGCCTTCTTCGTCCCCGTTTTGAGCGCTGTCGCTGCAGGTGCCGCAGGTGGTGGTGCACGACTGGGCGCACAGCGCGTCGTTGACGTTGCAGCAGTCCGGGCTCTTGTCGTCGGCGGCGCAAGAGCGGCAGACGCGGCAGCAATCGATGCCATTTTCAGCGCCGCCCTGCAGGCCATCAGCGCAACTGGCATGCTGAAAGGTGAGGGTGCGCAGGTTGGGACGGCTGAACAGCTGCAGGCCGTTGTGACCGGTCATCTCGACCGTGTCACCCTTCACGCAATAGTCAGCGGGCGCGGGCGGCAAGTTGGCGCCCGATTCGTCGTAGAAGGTGACCATACCGTCGCTGGCGCCCCAGCTACCAGGCTGGCTGGTGAAGAGCCGCAGGTAGTAGTCGCAGGTGCAGCCACCTTCGCCATCATCGTAGCAGCGCGTATGGGTGACGTTGGACTCGGCCGCGATGGCTTCTTTGATGTGACGCCCGAGCTCCGCGCACGTAAAGTTGATGCCCTGAGCGGTGCGGCACGCCTGCGAAAACGCCATCTGCTGCGGCGCACCGGCCAAAAAATGCGCGTCGTAGTGGCCGTCCGGGAAGATCTTCAGGTGCGCATTCTTGAGCGGAATGGTCGGGAAGTAGGGCTGGTAGCGCAGCGAGCCATCGGGCTTTTGCGAAAGGTTGGAGCACCAGTCCACCGTGGCCGGAGCAATGCCCTTCTTGCCGGCCGTGCGGGCAGGCTGCTGTGCAAGGGACACGGGCGTGACCGGTAGCTGCAGCTCGTCCATGCACGAGTTGTCTTCGGTCGCGACCCATTCGCTCAGCGTGACGCCCTGAATGACGGTCGCGCTCGCGGTCAGGTCTCCACCGCATCGGCCGAGCGGATCGCAACGCGGCGCGGTGGTGCAGCCTGAAAGCAGCGCCGTAAGGCTCACGAACGCGAGCAGGAGCGAGGCCGAAAACATGATTGGAGTAGCTCGAGGCTCCGGAGTTACATCGGATCCATCAAGTTGAAGAACGTCGTGAAGGCGGGCACGGCGCTGGACGCCTGATCGGCGTGGCCGAGGCCACTCGTCGTGCAGAAAACTAGCGGGTACTTCCTGGCCATCTCAGGATCACAGCCCGTGTACTCCTGGCAAATTCCGCCCTGCAGGCCCGGGATATTTTCCGCAGGCGCCCAGGGCTTTTTGGGGCCTTCTTTGTAGTTACCGGTGCAGCCGTTGGTGGCCAGGCTCAGCTCGAGCCCCTTGATGTTCGTCTCGATGAGGTTCGACTTGTCGAGAGCGTCGTGGAGCCAGAAGCCGGCAGACGGGCCGTTGCACGGCACGGGCTGGTTGGGCGGGAGCGAGCCGGTCACGTTGGCGTGGCCGCGTACGCCCCACTTGGGAGAAAACCTTCGTTCAGTCAGCCCGGCGGCGACCTCGGGTTGACTGAGTGGGGGCGAGGGCGTGCCGCCAAAGTAGCAACCCCACATGTTGGCGAGCCAGCCGCCCGTGCTGTAGCCGGCGACGTAGATGCGGTTGTTGTCGACGCAGTACGCCTTTTCGATCAGCGTGTGCATGAGATCGAAGGCTTCCCATTCTTGGGACTCGGGACCCGTGTTGTTGTCGTAGCAGCCGGGATTGACGGCGTTGTCCGGGACGGAGACGCCCACGTAAATGGCTTGCTCGCTCCCGCCCTGCGCTTCGTTGAACATGGCGTAGGTGTGGGTTTTGCCCGCGTGCTGGGCGCCGCAGCCTTGGCCAAGGTAGACGATCTTGTAAGGGCGGCTTTCGTCGTAGTCGGCGGGCACGCGCACGAAGAACTGTCGCTCACCGGCGTTGCCTGTCTTGACGGTCGAGGTGAGGTTCGCGCCCGTTTGGGAGACGTGATACTCGACGTAGCCCGTACGGCTGCCGGGAATGGTCGTCACCGGTGCGGCTGGGGGCTTGCCACAGCCCGAGCTGGGCCAGGGTTTGTCGACGTCCGTCCGGCTGCCCGAGCCCGCACCGCCAGCCGGAATGACGCTAGAGCCGCCGGTGGCCTTCATGCCGCCCGTGCGGGGACCAGAGCCACCCGTGCCGGTCATGCCACGAAGGGAGGCGGGGGGGTGGTGATGTTGCCTTCGTTGCTCTCGGAGCAGCCGCCCAGCGTCAGGCCGACAAGGGCTGCAAGCATGCCGGTCAGGGGTTGTCGTTTCATCGAGGTGCGTACCCAAACTGACTGCATCTAGCAGCCTCCGAGTCGGCGTTCGCCCAGCGCTTGGCAACAGCGATGTAGCGTCGGCTCGAGCGTTCGAAATTGGCAGTCACGAGCCGCCTCGAAGCTGAAAGCGGCGAGCGAGTAAACCAGGCGAGCATCGATCTGTAAAGGCGCCGAGGCGCGCTTTTATGCGTGTTTTGGTGCGCCAAGAATTCGTAACGGAGTGTCACGGGGCCGGACACTGAACGGCTCTGTGCGATGTTTGTGTCGCGTTGTCCGACGCCCGGCAATCCGAGGCGCGTCGAGCGCGAGGGCAAGTCGCTGGCTCCGAGTGTCAGTGGGCATCCTGTGAGCGCCATTGCCGTTGCTCGGACCATGTCGCCTCGTCAAGCGGTTGATCTCGCTATCGACTGAGTCGTAGCTCGACCTCGCGCTCGACGAACAGCCACTCTTCGCTCGAGCGCAAGAAGGCAAGCAGCTCCTCGAAGGCAGGCTCGTGCTCGGGTGCGAACTCGAACCATGTCAAGAAATCGAAGGGCTCACCCAACTCGCGTGAGTGGTACAGCTGTCGCGCGATGCGCGGCAGATAGGCCAAGCTGCCTTCGGCGTGGTGCGAGCGGGTCTCGAAGATCGCACGCCGCTCGTCTTGCGGTAGCGCCCACCAAGCGTCCGACTTGCGGATGGGGACCAGGGCTGCGCGCCTGGGGCGCAAGGGCCGCGTAGAGCCGCGATCCAAAACGGCCTTTTCAGCTCGTTCTACGTCGCGCAGCTGGCTGGAAACAGCGCGCAACGACCAAACGCCGTCGGCGGCGGTGACGACGCCTTCGCGCACGTCGAGGCGGGCTGCCAGGTCCAGGCCCTCGCCGCTGATGGCCTTGATGCCGTCGATGCGCCACTGGCCAGCGCTGCCAGCGACGAAGGTCGCCGGGCGGAGGCCGGTGCGGTACCCGGCCGACATCGCTCAGGCCGGCGCAAGTCCGAGCTGGACGGCGTCACCGTCGATGCTCTCTTGCACGCTGTGGGCGCCGGTCGGAAAATTCGCCGCTGTTGCGCGCGCGAGCCCTACGGCCAGCGTCTCGCGTTGAATGAGCGACTGCAGCTCCGCGCTGTCGAGCATTTTCGACACGGCGCCGCTAGCGTCGACGAAGAGCTGAATGCGTTGGCTCACGGCTAGGTCGGCATCGCGACGGAGGTTCTGAATGCGGCTGACGAGTTCGCGCGCCAGGCCTTCGGCTGCCAGTTCTGGGGTGACATTGGTGTCCAGCACCACGGTGACGCCAGCCTGCGTTTCTGAGGCGTTTCCAGGCAAGGCCTCGCGCGCCAGCGTGATGTCGTCAGCGCTCAGCGCTTCGCCTTCGACCTCGACGCTTTCGCCGCGTTCGAGCCGCGCGATTGCGGCGGCGTCGAGCTTTTCGACCGCGGCCGCGACGGCTTTCATCTTCGGACCCAGGCGCTTGCCCAGGCGCTTGAAATTGGCTTTGGCCGACAGCGAGCACAGCGCCGAATCGTCGGCGATGGCGATCACTTCTTTGACGTTGAGCTCACCGCGCAGCGCCTCGGAAAGTTGTTCGACGGCGAGGCGGACGGCCGGGTCGGGGCTGGCCACCGTGACGCGGGCCAGCGGCCGGCGCACACCCAATTTTTCCCGCTCGCGGATGACCAGCCCGAGCGCGATGGCCGCGCGCGCCGTTTCGATGCGTTGCTCCAGCGGTAAATCGATTAGCGACTTGTCGGCCTTGGGGAAGGGCCGCGCGTGCACGCTGTCGCCCGCTACCGCCAAGCCGGTGTCGACCATCAGGCGCTGGTGCAGGTATTCCGTGAAAAACGGCATCACGGGCGCCATGGCCCGCGTCAAGGTCGTGAGCACGCGTAGCAGCGTTGCGTACGCTTCCTGTTTGTCGTTGTCGCCCGCCGCGCTCTCGTTCTTGGCCCGCCAATAGCGGCGTCGGCCGCGGCGGATGTACCAGTTGTTGAGATCGTCACACAGCCGCGTAAAAGCTGGGATGAGGTTCGACAGCTCGTAGCGCTCGTATTCGAGCGTGAGCTCTTCGACGAAGCGCTCGACCCGGCTCAGAATGTAGCGATCCAGATCCGAGCTCGGCCGCACCTCGAGGTCCGCCGGCTGAGGGCACCAGCCATCCGCCACGGCGTAGGTCGCCAAGAACACGTACGCGTTCCACAGCGGCAGCACCACCAGGCGCACGGTCTCTTTGACGCACTCGCCGGTCGTGTCGCTGGCGTCTTTGCCAAACTTCATCGGTTCGGCGCGCACGACGGCGCTGTCGATGAGGTAGGCGCGCAAGGCGTCGGCGCCGTAGCTTTCCATCACGTCGTTCGGGTCGGGATAGTTCTTGAGCCGCTTCGACATCTTCTTGCCGTCGGCGGCCAAAATCATGCCGTTCACGATCACGTTCTTGAACGCGGGCCTTTGAAAGAGCGCCGTGGCCAGCACGTGCAGCGTGTAGAACCAGCCGCGCGTTTGGTCCAAACCCTCGGCGATGAAGTCGGCCGGCAGGTTTTGCTCGACGTACTCGCGCTTGGATTCGTCGAACGGGTAGTGATTCTGCGCGTAGGGCATCGAGCCCGACTCGAACCAGCAGTCGAACACCTCGGGGATCCGTCGCATGGTTCCGCCGGGCGTCGTCAGCGATGGGAAGGTGATGTCGTCGATCGACTCGCGATGCAGGTCCTTGACACTGCCTGCTGGCAGCCCAGCGCGCTTTTCGAGCGCCTCGACCGAGCCGATGCATTCGAGCTCGGTCGGAGCATTGTCACAGCGCCAGACCGGGATGGGCGTGCCCCAGAAGCGATTGCGGCTCAAGTTCCAGTCGCGCGCGTTGTCGAGCCAATTGCCGAAGCGACCGGAGCCGACGTGCTCCGGCACCCAGCGGATTGGCAGGTTGTTTTTGACCAGCTGCTCTTTGATTTGTTCGACCTTCATGAACCAGGTCGAGAGCGCCATGTACAGCAGCGGTTGCTCGGTGCGGTAGCAGTGCGGGTAGGCGTGGACGATCGTGTCTTGGTCGACGAGCTTGCCCTCGCTCTTCAGCTTTTGGATGATGCCGCGGTCGGCGTCCTTCGCGAATTGGCCGGCAAAGTCCGGCACTCGTTCGTCGAAAATGCCCGTCAGACTCAGTGGGCGGACTACCGGCAAGCCTTCGCGTAGGCCCACCTGATAGTCGTCTTCTCCGAAGGCAGGCGCTTGATGAACGATGCCGGTACCCGACTCCGTCGTGACGTATTCGGCGCCGACGACGCGGAAGCACCAGCGCGAACCGTCCTGCTTCGTCTTTTTGTCTGAAAAATAGGGGAACAGCGGCTCGTAAGCTCGACCCACGAGCTCGCTGCCGCGCAGGCGGGCAAGCTCGGTCGTCTTGCCGACGCGGCCGCGAGCTTGGTAATCCAGCAGGCGGCTAGGCTCGAGGTAAGCGACCTCGCCGCCGTCGTCGAGACGCACCTTCACGTATTCGACATCGGGGTGTACCGCGAGCGCTAGGTTGCTGGGCAGCGTCCAAGGGGTCGTCGTCCAAGCCCAGAGGTAAGCGTCTTCGTCTTCGAGCTTGAAGCGCAAGGTGACGCTCGGATCTTGTCGGCGCTTGTGACCGTCCTTCTTGGTCACCGGGTCGCGCTCTTGCGGACCCTGCGCGACCTCGAAGTTGGAGAGCGGCGTCCCCAGCGCTGGCGAGACCGGCTGAATCCGAAATCCTTCGTAGATCAAGCCTTGTTCCCACAACCGGCCGAAGACCCACCACACGGTCTCCATGAACTGTGGGTCCATGGTTTTGTATTCGTGGACGAAGTCTACCCAACGTCCCATGCGGCGCACGGTGTTCTCCCACTCGCGGGTGTAGCGCTGGACGCTAGCGCGGCACGCGGCGTTGAAGTTCGGTACGCCGTAGGCTTCGATGTCCGCTTTGCCGCCTAGCCCGAGCTCCTTCTCGATCATGCTCTCGATCGGCAGGCCGTGGCAGTCCCAACCGAAGCGTCGCTCGACGTCGAAGCCTTGCATCGCGAAGTAGCGCGGCACGATGTCCTTGATGGTGCCGGCCAGCAGATGTCCGTAGTGTGGGAGGCCGGTGGCAAACGGCGGGCCGTCGTAGAATACGAACGACTTCTGGCCCTTGCCGGCCAGGCTTTGCTTCTCGATACCGTATTGGTCCCAAAGGGCCAGAATCTCGTGCTCGAGCTTCGGTAGGCGAAACTCGGCAATGGGCTTCCGAAACGAGGATTTTGCGGCGTCAGGCATGGCTAAGGCGCGCGAATGTAGTGCCTGCGTGCCCCCCAGGCCAGGGGCGGCTCGATTCGGCAGCCGACTTTCGCTATCGTGGGCTTTCGATGACGCCGAGCGAGAAGAATATCGTCAAATCTCTAGTCGCCGTGGCCTGGGCCGACGGCAAGCTTGCAGCGCCCGAAGCGGGGGTCATCGAGGGCATGCTCTGCGGCTTCGACGCCAGCGAGGACGAAGAACGCGAGCTTTTGCAGTACGCCAAGCAGAAGCGCACGCTGGCCGACGACGCCCCCATCAAAGAGCTGAGCCGTGAAGATCGCGAGCTGCTGCTAGCCAACGCCGCGCTCTTGACCCACGCCGACGGCGAACAAAGCGAAAGCGAACAAGCGCTCTTGCAGAAGCTGATCGGCCTCTTGGAGATCTCCGATGCCGACGCGAAGCAGATCCTAGACTCGGTGCAAGACGGCGCGCTGACGCTTTCGAGCAAAGTGCTCGAAGGTTAGGGCCTCAGGCTCAGAGCTCGTCACTTGGCTCGGATGTTCAGGCTGGTGAGCGTCGGCGGTGGCACGAGCGATTGTCCGCGCCCAAAGCCCGAGATGCCGCCCGAGACGATGAAAGTCATGACCTCGGAGCTGGGGGCGTCCAGCAGCTCCACTTGGTCGCGCGGGACGACCACGAGCTGTCCGGCGAAGTTGTACGATTGCGGGAAGTAGACCGCCACGAAGTCGGGCATGCCCAGCGCGTGCAGCCCGTCGCGTGTCACGAAGCCCAACATGCGGGCACCACCGGGCGTCCACGCGACGGTCGCCGGCTGGTCGAAGCTCTTATGGTCCCCGACGAATGCGCGGATTAGGTCCTTGATTGACGTGTACAGCAGCTTGACCAGCGGCATGCCAGAGAGCGCTCGATCGGTCAGTTGGAAGACGCGCTTGCCAAGGACGTTGGACGTGAACAGTCCGACTAGCGTGACCAAAGACAGCAGCAGCACGAACCCCACGCCCGGAATCCCAATTGGCAGCAAGTTGTCGACGAAACGCAACGTCGCGTAAACAACCCAACCTGTGATCGCCAACGGCACCGAGACCAGACAACCGCGAACGAAGTACCGAATGATGCGAGCGACCATGCCCGGACCGTATCAGGGGTCAGGGGTCAGGGGTCAGGGGTCAGGGGTCAGGGACCAGGGACCAGGGACCAGGGACCAGGGACCAGGGACTAGCGCGAGTGAGCGAGCGAGCGAGTCGAGCAAATTTGCGCTGCCGCGCTGGCCACAGGTATTGCTGCGGCACGGCTAGCACAGCGCGTGTTGGTGCATGCGCCACGAATGCTGCGGCCATAACGCCACAATTGCCACTGCGTGGGCCACGTCTGCGGCTTCTGCTGGTTTCTGCCGCGAGCGCCCCGGCTGCCGGTTTTCTGCAGCAAGTGCGCCGTCTGCTGCATCTCCTGGTTTCTGCTGCGGTGCCCTGTTTGCTGAACATAGTGAGCTCGCGCACAGCGCGAGCTTGGACGCCCCCACCCGACTTTGGCGAGAGCAGATCTCGATCGAAACAGAAGACCGGAGTAAGACAAACTCGGCGAGGCCGAGCGCCAGTTGCGCTTCAGGTCAAGAAGATCGCGGGTCACCTACCCAAGGCGTGGAGGAGAACAAGAATCCCGCGAGACAAACTCGGCGAGGCCGAGCGCCCGCTACGCTTCAGGTCAAAAAGATCGCAGGGCGGCCACCCCAAAGCACGGAGAAAACCAAGACCCCTAAACCAAGACCTACGCGCTATCCGACTGCAGCCGCGCCATGCGCTCCAACCCTTCGAGCCTTTGCAGCACGAAGCGCTCGGTGGGCGAGAGGGAATCGGCGATGGCGCGCAGCGAGTCGACGTAGTCGCGCAGCAACGCGCGATCGAGCCCGCGGACGCGGCCCACGAGCGTGTAAAGCTCGTCCACGATGGGCAGGGGCATGGGCTGGGCTAGCGCGCGGTAGAGCCGCACCGCGAAGTCGAGCCAATTGCTCTTGTTGGTCGCGGCGGAGAGCTTGAGCGCGTAGCGAGCAGCCGTGCGGGCGATGTCGGCTGGTACGCCGCGGCCGGTGCTGGCGTCCGCTAGCGCCGCGACCAAATGGGTGCCGATCAAATGCTCGGCTTCTTCGCCACGACCGAGGGCGAGCGCTTTGTCGACCACGCCGCTGAGCAATTGGAATGCGTCGGCGCGGCGCGTGGCGATGGACACGTCGTCATCCGAGAAGCTGGGCAGGCGCGGGGTTTGCTCCGGCCGCACCGGGCGCATGTCCGAGATTGTCTCAGTGCGGCGCTCCCCCGGCTCTTCGAGCTCGACCAGCGTCAGCGAGTCGTCACCAATGGTGATCATGTCGCCCGAGTGCAGCGCTTGCGGTCCGTTGATACGCTCGCCGTTGACGAACACGCCGTTGCGGCTGCCGTGATCAGAAACGTCCACGCCGTCCTCGGTCAGGCAGAAAGTGGCGTGGCGACGCGACACCAACGCACCCACGAGCGGGATGTCGGCCGCCGAGCTGCGACCGGCCGTGGTGATGCGCGACTTCAGCTTGATCTCACGCGAGCCGAAGCGGAGGGCAAACGCCGGACGCGCTCGCTCGTGCAAACCGCTGTCCGCCGGCGTATCGAGTTCGAGCGCCTTGCCGTTCATCGCCTGATTGGAATAAAGGATTTGCCTACTCGTGTCTACACACAACTACATGTCAGCCCGGCAAGCCAGATGGCCTGATGCAGCGCGTTAAGCGCGGTTTTCGATGGTTTATCTCACGCGGGAGGCCGAGCGCTTTGGGCGCGGGGGTAGCTGCCGAGCACGCGAACCATTGCGCCGTTTTGTCGGACGCGCTCGAGCGCGCGCTGCACCGCAGGATCATCGCGGTGGCCCTCGAGGTCGGTGAAGAAGGCGTACTGCCAAATCTGGCCACGAAGCGGGCGTGACTCGATGCGCGTCAGGTTCAAACCCTCGGCGTCGAACACTTCGAGGACGCGCCGCAATGCTCCTCGCTCGTGCGGCGTCGAAAACACGAGTGTCGTCTTGTCGTAGCCGGTCGGCAGCGTGATGTGCTTGCCAACCACGACGAAGCGGGTGGCATTGCCCTCGTGATCTTGAATGCGTTCGCGCACGACGAGTAAACCAAGCTCGGCCGCGAGGCGACTACCGACCGCGGCGGTGTGCGGATCTTTCAGCGCGTCTTGGGCTGCGGCGGTGGTAGAGGGCGCGACCACAATCTCGGCCTGCGGCAGATGCTGGCGCAGCCAGCTCTTGCACTGGCCCAGCGGCTGGGAGTGCGAGGTCACGCGCTGAAGCTGCGTCAGGTCGGTAGTCTGCGCGAGCAGGCACAGCTCGACCTCGACCACGAGCTCCGCCGAAATCGTCAAGTCGCTTTCGAACAGCGCGTCGAGCGTGGCGTTGACGCCGCCTTCGGTCGAATTCTCGATTGGCACGATGGCGAGCTCGGCTTCGCCTTCGCTGGCAGCGTCCACGGCGTCCGGGATGGTGCGGGTAACCACGAAGTGTGCGCTGTCGCCGAACGCCTGCAGGGCCGCGGCGTGCGAAAAGCTGCGCGGCGGCCCCATGTAGGCCACGCGGGGAGTGCTGGCGACTGCTGCCATATCAGCGCCGCGACTCGATGACGGCACGGATGACCGAGGCCGCGTGGATGCGCGAATAGTCGTTCCAGCCCGCGATGTCGGAGAGGCCCTCGACGATGGCGGCCCAGCCGTCGGCTTCGGCGTGCAGCTTGCGGACGGTTTGGATGACTCGTTCCAGCGGCATACGCTCGCGCACCGTTCGCGGCAGACCGCCGTAGAGCACGCCAGCGCACGCCGTAATGGCGAGTTGCAGTTCTCCGACGGCTCGAGTCTGGCGAATGGCGCTATGCGCTCGCTGCACGACGCGCGCAATTTTGAAGATCTCTTGCTCGGTGACGCCCCCGAGCGAGAAGGCCGCCCAAGTGCGCGCGATCGCGGCTTCCTCGACCGGCGCGACACCGCCACGTTTGATGCGGATTTCCAGCCAATCGGCCAGGCTGCGCGCGGCCCGCATCCACTCGGGCGCGGCTGGCGGCAGCGACTCGCGCATGCGCCGGACTTCCTGCTCGATGCGTTCGGTCGAATCGGGCGGTTCGGCGCTGATCTTCAGCGCCGCCAGATCCGAGGCTGGCGGCTCGAAATCCGTTACCGTTCGGTTGGCGTCCGCCGGAAAGGGCTGGGCGTCGCCGAAGAGCGGCCAGGTGATCTCGAGATTGCGCTGCTTTTGCGTCATCGAGGTAGCGTGGGCTACTTGAGGATGTCCATCAGCGGTTGCAAGCGCAAGGCGAGGCTCATGTCACCTTCGACCTTGAGCCGCCCGGTGAAGAATAGCTGCTGCCCGTTGGCCTTGCCCTCGGTGAGGTCGACGAAGTCCTGGGAGGTCATGCGGATGGTGCACTCGGCGGGGCCATCACCCTCGGTGACGCCCGGGTCGTCCTTCAGGTTGACGATGAAGTCTCCGCCCCCGTCACCTTCGAGCGCGAATTTGAAGATGGCGCCGATGGCGCTCGCTTGGGCTTTCTTCTCGGCAATCTTGGCGCCCATCTGCTTGAGTTTGTCGCTGGCGGTCGTCATGTGAAAATTGGCTCCTCTAAACTACGGATCGCCCGAATATCCTCGCGATGCCCCGTGAACGTCAATCGCGGAGAGGCGCCGGCCCTCAACGAGCGCTTGATTCAGAGCGAAAACTGCAGGCCCAGTGACACCCGGTGCTGCGTGAACAGGATGGGCCAGCCCGTGAGCCCGGGCGCCGGCAACGCAATGTCCAACGGATCGGCCGTCAAGGCCACGCCGTCAGCGAGCTCCCAAATCAAGCCCATGGCGCGCACGTTGACGAAGATGCCCAGGTTGCCGGCGTTGACGCCCAACATCTCGGCGTTCAGCATCGAGGCGCCTACACCCAGGCCAAAGCGCAGCACCAGATCGCGCCGCAACGGGTGCAGGTAGTGGCCGAGCACGCCAAAGTTCGTGGCGCCCAGGCTCATGCGTCGGCGCTCGATGCTGTACCAAGGGTTCAGCTCCGCAAAGACGCCCAGGTCGGCTCGTTTGAAGCCGTACAAGCCGGCCAGGCCGAACGCGTAGGCCGGGTTGTCGACGCTGAGCGAGGCTCGCCCTTCGATGCGCGGGCCGCCGACGCGGCGCGGCCTGGGTGCAGTGGTCGAAGGGGCTTCGGCGTCAGGCTCGTCAGCCTCGGCCTGGCTTGGCGCGAACAGCACGGCGCTGCCGAGCACCGCCATGGCCAGTGCCCGGCGTCGGCGCAGGCCCCACGCTGCCAGGGTCAGGGCGCCCAGCGCCAGTAGTCCGCGGCCAGTACCGAGCGGTGCACGTGAAGAGCCGGCGCTTGCGCAACCGAGCGGGCCATCGCACAGGTCCTCGTCCGAGCGACTGCTGTGCTTCAGCCAGTCGTACACGGGGCTGTCGCAGTAGCGGTTTTCGAGCGTGCAGTCGGGCTCGTAGGTCATCCAGGTCTCCAGGAAATTGGCGATGCGCTCTGCCCGTTCGGCGTGTGACCCCGGCAGCGTCAGCGCGCCGAGCAGCTCGGCCGAGGCTTGCGTCGCAAGCTCGAAGCGCTCCGCCTGGCTGGGGTCGCCATCCTGGCAGTCGTCGAGCACCGTTTCGTGGCCGTGGCCGTCGCGGCCTTCTTGCAGCGTGCAGCTGACTTGGTCGCTCCAGTTGAAGACGTGGCGAATGCGGTGCCCGTCGGGCGAACGGAAGCTGTGCGTGAAGCTGTCCTGCACGGCGTGGATGGCGCGGCCAGCGAAGTAGTAGAGGCTGCTGAGCGGGTAGGTCACGCTGCCTTGAAACTCGGTAGCAACCAGCGCGTCGGTGCGAACGTCGGCCGAGACGTTGCCGCTCTCGTCCAAGCTACCGAGCGCTTGCCAATACAGCCCTTCGATCCAGGCGCGGCAGTCGGCCACCGCCGCCGCGTCGCCCTCCGGCCCATCCTGGCTGGCCGTGCGCAGGCAGTGCGCGCGTTGGTCGTCGGCGGCGTTGGCGGCCGTAGCGTTGTTGCCGAACGAAAAATCTGGGCCGCCATGGGTGTCGGCGTTGCGCACGCCCAGCACCAGCGACAACGCGTAAATATTGGCGTCGTAGGGGCTCGCGTCGAACTCCAAGTTGTCGCGCAGCCGCGCGTCGTCAGGACTCAGCTTGACGGGCGGTTGCACGTAACCCGTGCGAGTCAACGCCGCCTGGCTAGCGCGCTCGTGACAAGCCTGGTGGATCGGATCTTCGATTTGCCAGGCGTCCGCCGGCGCTGCGCACAGCGTGGCCAGGATGAACGACGACCGGTGGAGCCCAAGCCTCATGCTGGTCGCCACGTTACTTCAAGGCGGGAGCGTGGCGTAGCGGCCGAATTTTTGGGCCAACATGGCCAGCGCCTCGGAGCCGCGCGGTGTTTTGGGCGCGTAGGCGTCCGGCGTGACCTTGGGGAGGCGCTGGCTGACTTCCTCAGCGGAAACCCCAATCAGCGCGTCCAAGTCGTCGACTAGCTCTTGCATGCTGAGGTAGCGATTGTCAGGGTGCTTGTGCGTGGCCGTCAGGATCATGCGCTCGAGACGCGTGTCGATTTCGTCCTCCAACCACGACGGCGGCGGCAGTGAGCTGAACAGCTGATGCCGTAGCAAATCTGCCGGCGCGTCGGTGTCGAACGGCAGGTGGCCGGTGAAGAGCCTGAACATGACCACGCCCAGCGCGTACACGTCGGTGCGCGCATCAACGGGCTCGGCCAAGATTTGCTCGGGCGCCATGTACTCGACAGTACCCAAAATGGTGTGGGTGCCGCTCGTGCCGCCGGAGCCCTCCAGCTTGGCCATGCCAAAGTCGATCAGCTTCAGGCCGTAGGGTTCGTCGCTGGGCCCCACCAACACGAAATTGTCGGGTTTCACGTCGCGGTGCACGATGCCCGCGCGATGCGCCGCTGACAGGCCCTGCGCCGCTTGTCGCACCAGCGATAGCGCAAGCTCGAAGGCAGGCGTGCCTTGGCGACGCAAGAAGTCGCCCAGTGTTTCGCCGGGCAGCGCTTCCAGCACCAGGTACGGCACTTTGCTAGCGGTCTCACCCGTGTCCAGCACGCGCACGACGTTGGGGTGGTCGATGCCGCGCAGCGCCTCGGCCTCGCGTAGCATCCGCCGTGACAGGTCGGCGCTCTTGGTCGACTCGGGCGCCAGCATCTTGATGGCTACTGGCACCTTCTCGATTAGGTCTTCGGCCAGGTACACGCGAGCCGTGGCGCCGCGGGTCAGGTAGCCGTGCACCTTGTAGCGGTTCCCCAGCACCATGCCCGTAAGCTGCGACTCGGAGGGGCGAAACTCGTGCATCGACGCCGAGCGCCTTTCGGCGCCCGGCTCGAGCGGTCTCGCGGGGGCTGGCATCCGGGGCCCAGCCTTGTCTCGGTCGTCCGTCAATACGTGCCTAGTCCGTCTCGCGCGCGTTGCTCTTCAGCTCGGGCGGCGGCACCTTACCGGTGCGCGACGACATCGGCACGAACGTACGCTCGTCGTAGCCCGTGTAAATTTGGCGGGGCCGCGCGATCTTCTGGTCCTTGTCGAGCAGCATCTCTTCCCACTGCGCGAGCCAGCCCGACGTGCGGGGGATGGCGAACATGACTGGGAACATGTCGACCGGAATGGTCAGCGCCTCGTAAATCAGGCCCGAGTAGAAGTCGACGTTGGGGTACAGCTTGCGCGACACGAAGTAGTCGTCCGAAAGTGCGATCTTCTCGAGCTCGAGCGCGACGTCCAAGAGCGGGTTCTTCTTGCCGACGATGTCGAACACCTTGTCCGCCAGGCGCTTGATGACCTGCGCGCGCGGGTCGTAGTTCTTGTACACGCGGTGGCCGAAGCCCATCAGCCGGCCGCCCACCCCGCTCTTCACCTCTTTGATGAAGGCGGGCACGTTCGCCAGCGAGCCAATTTCGCGGAGCATGCGCAAGACGGCTTCGTTCGCGCCGCCGTGCAGCGGGCCGTACAGGGCTGCCGCCGCGCCGGCCACGGCCACGTACGGGTCAGCGCGCGAGCTGCCGACCGAACGCATCACGTTCGTCGAACAGTTCTGCTCGTGATCGGCGTGCAAGATGAACAGTACGTCGAGCGCCTTGACGATCTCGGGGTGCACCTCGAACTTGGGTTCGGCGATGCGCTTGACCATTTGCAAGAAATTCGCCGAATAGCTGAGTTCGTTGGAGGGGTACACGAACGGCATGCCCATGGCGTGCCGGTAGCTCCAAGCGGCCAACGTCGGCATCTTGGCGATCAGGCGCACCATCTGCGCGCGGCGAATGTCGCGATCCATGACGTGCTTGGCTTCGGGATAAAAGGTGCTGAGCGCGCTGACGCTGGCGCACAGCATGCCCATCGGATGCGCGTCGTAGCGGAAGCCGTCGATGAACGTGCGCACGTTCTCGTGCACGAACGTGTGGTGCGTCACGTCGTCGGTGAACTTGTCGAGCTCGGCCTGCGTGGGCAGCTCTCCGTTGATCAACAGGTACGCGACCTCGAGGTACGAGGCGCTCTCGGCCAGTTGATCAACCGGGTAGCCGCGGTAGCGCAGGATGCCCTTGTCACCGTCGATGTAGGTGATGGACGAACGGCACGACGCCGTGTTCATGAACGCGGGGTCGTAGGTCATCAGTCCGAATTCGTCGGCCCGCTCCTTGATCGGTCGCAGGTCCATCGCGCGGATCGCAGTGTCGCCTTCCGTGCCCGGCGGCAGGATCGGGACGGTGTAGCTCGTCCCGGTACGCGTGTCCTTGATCTCGAGCGTCCCGGAGGACGTGCCTTCGCCCCCCCCGGTCGCGCTCGACTCGGTCTTGCCCATGTCTACCTTCCCCCTGGAGATCCCATGCACCGGCGGAGCCCGCGCTCGGCCGAGCTGAAATGTATTGGCGTACATTGCGTCGCGACATTGGCGCTCCGCCATGCCAGCTACCAGGGAATGTTGCCCATCGTCGCCCTGCTCCTCACTCGGCGCGTCCGAGGTCCGGGGAAGACCGCAGACAGAGCGTCGTTGACGCGCGTGGCCTATCCAGTGAGTGCGATCGCGTCGCGCTCAGTCCGCGCCGACGATCCCGAACGCATCAGGCTGGCGATCGATGTTTCGACACCGGGGGCGCCGGCGCCGAGGAGCCAGGAGGCGAAGCGTTCGAGGCCTTCCGGAAGCGCTGTCCGCGGCTCGTAGCCGAGCAGCCGCCGCGCCTTGTCGATGCTGGCCCACGTCTGCGGCACGTCGCCCGGCTGGTCATGCAGTGGCAGCAACCGCACGGGCACGCGCAGCACTTCGCGCAGCGCGCCCACGAGTTCGGAGAGGGTCACCGCGTGCGAGTTCCCGA
>JAYUYU010000899.1:0-3308 GCA_043752365.1 Myxococcales bacterium
AAAACCTCGAAGCCGACGGTGCCGACAGCGACGGTGACGGCATCGACGACATCGCCGAGCTCAAAGCCGCCACCGACCCCAACGTCGCCATGAGTTCGACGGGCGAACCGATCGAGCAAGAACAAATTCCATTGCCCGAGACCGGCTGTGGCGTTGCGCAACCGCGTGGGCCCACGCCCGTCGCTTGGGGCTGGCTGGTGCTCGTGGGCAGCGCGCTCGCCCTTCGTCGTCGGCGCGTCTGAAACGGCTTCTGCCCGGCTTCGGGGCTAGGTTGGGGTGGGGCGGCTGGATTTTGCGCGCAAAATGGTGCTCTCTCTGTCCGGTGGTCCGGCCTTGAGCAACCGTTTCAAAGATGCGCCGCGCTGTGCGCGCTGCCGCATGCTCGTGCCAGGCTGTGTTTGCGCGTTCATCCCTCGGCTGCACACCCGTACCCACTTGGTCGTGATCCTTCACGCCGACGAAGCCAAGAAACCGACCAACACGGGGCGGCTGGCGGCGCTGTGCAGCAGCAACAGCCGGGTGCTGGTGCGGGGCAAACACAACGAGCCGCTGGATTTAGGCTTTCTGGCAGGCCAGCAAGCCATGGTGCTTTGCCCCGACGAAACCGCGACCGTCGTGCAGAAGGTGGCGGGCCCCGTCACGCTGATAGTGCCCGACGGCAGCTGGCGTCAGGCTTCTAAGATGCCACGGCGCGAGCCCATGCTGCGTGATTTGCCGCGGGTCAAACTTCCACCGCTGGTGGCTCCGCTGCCCGCCCTCCGCAATGAAACCAAGGACAACGGCCTTCCCACCATCGTCGCCGTCGCGCACGCGCTTGGCATCGTCGAAGACCCCGCGCTCGAACGCGCTCTGCTCGCATTCTACGAGCTAGTCGCCGAACGCATCCTGCGCGCGCGGCGCGGCCAGGTTAGCTAGCGGGGCGTGCCGTCCTAAAACCAAGACCGAGTCTTACTGAAACGTCGAGGGAGCGTTCAGTCTCGCCCAGATCTCGTTGCGCGCTCGCGCACTGTCGCTTTGGGCAACGTGCCAAATTTGCCCCGTCGAGTCGGGCACCAGAGACATCCGATCCGTGTCGCTCACGCGGAGGCGCGTGACCCCGGAGGCGAACCAGGGCAGCGCAACGGCGAGCACGCTGACCTGATCGCAAGCGTAGATGAGGGACAGAATATCCGGGCGTTTTTCGGCCATCCAGCGGCCGAAGGCGTTTTGAGGCAGCTCCGCCGCCCGCGCTTCTGGCACGTCCTGCAGTTGATCGTAGTAGCCGTTGACCTGAACGAAGCGCATGCGCGAGGTGACGATGAACGTTGCCCAGGGGTCGCGGCCACCGTTGGGATCGATGGTGGACGCCCCGTCGCCCTCGTCTTGGCCCAGCGACGACACAACTACCGCGCGCCCGGCCAAGCTGGGGTCGAGCAAATAGGCGTCCGCCACGTCGGTGAGCGCACCACCCGTAGCGATGGCCAGGGGGTGAACGGTGGTGCCATGCCTGGCGGCGGCCTCCAGAATGAGTCTTGCCCCTTCGGACCTATTCGGGATGGTGTCTTCAATCGTGCCGCTGGCGGGCGCGCTCAGAGTGGGCGCGACGCTTGCGGTGGGGTCGGGCAGGTGCCGCATGCCGCTCTCGCGCGCAGCCTTTAGCATTTGACGGTAGCCGGCCACGTTGGTCTCCACCGAGGGATACTCGCCGGCTGCATTCACGACCAAGCCCACGAGCTTGAGCTGGCCCGTCGAGGCCAAGAGCGCGGCGTATTCTCCGTGCCAATTATCGCGCGCCCCATCATTGATCATGACGACAGCGCTGCGATCATCCACGGGCAACGGGCCTCGCAGGACGTCGGACCCCGCATCGAGCTGCCCGCCACAGGCGGCTAGAACGAGCGAGCTTTGGATGATGACCAAGACGCGTCGGCTCACGGCGTTTGGTCACCCTGATCTTTCAACCAGCTCAGCAGCGCACTACGCGGGTAGCGCTTGCGAAACGCCCGGGCCGCGGCCAACGCCGCTGGCTTCTGCCCCAGGCCCCACAGCGCCCGGACGCGCAATGCTTCGCGTTCTTGGCTGAGTTGGCCATTCGGAAATTGGCGGCGGTGCTGGCCGAGTGCCGACAGTGCGCCGGGATAGTCGCCGCGGCCGATGCTGCTTCTGGCTGGCTCTAGCAAGGTCAGCTCGGTCGCGTACTGCTTGGCGCTGCTGGAACGCGCACCGTCGTTGCCGGCGGTGCTGCTGGGCGCTGCTCGCGGCTCCCGGGGTCGTTCGGCCGGCACGTCGCTCGATGGCGCAGCAGGCAGCAGGGCGCCGCCAACCGCCACACCAGGCAACGCCGGCGCCGTGACCTTTGCCGGCGGCCAGGCCGGTTTGTCCGGCGTTCTCCAGGCGTTCAAGCCAGCGCCGGCCGCGGCCAACCCCGCCGCAGCTAGCCCGGCTGCGATCAACGGCAGCGCCCTCGGCCATCGACGAGGCACGGCTTTCGAGCGCTCGAAATTCACGACTCGCAGGCCAACCCCCGATGGCCGATCATGCCAAAGCACGGCGCGTGCGCGGTTCAAGGCCCTCGATTTGAGGGCTTCGTCCTCAGGAACGCCTCGCGCTCGCTCTCGCTCTTGGGCCAGCAGGTCTCGCGCCTGGTTGGAGAGGGAACCCTCACCGACCACGCGAGCCTCCCTTCTTCAAACGCACGAGCGCCGAGTCGAGTTCTTGCCGGCCCTTGCGCAGCCGCGAGTACGCCGTAAAAAGCGGGATTGCGAGCTGCTTGGCGATGTCGCGCATCGACGTTTCGTCGACCTCGTGCATGATTAAAACTGCGCGGCGCTCGATCGGTACCTGCGCGAGGGCCGTGAGCAATAGCGCCCGGCTCTGCATCGCTGCCACGTCGTCGTCCGGCCCCTGGCGCAGGTCTGCGGCTTCGTGGTCGTCGCCCAGCACTTCGCGCGTGCCCCGGCGGCGATGGCTCGAGGCGACCCGAAAGGCGATCCCGAAAAGCCAGGGGCGCAGCGGACGCGCTCGATCGTAGTCGTCCCATCGTGTCAGCATGACCAAAAAGACCTCGTGAAGAACATCCTCGGTGTCCGAATAGGGCACGCCAAGGCGCCGCAGCGAGCCAATCAGGTAATCGAGCTCGCGCTGGTACGCCTGAAGGCAGTCGTGTGCCACGGCAGGGGGGGAACCTGCGGATTCCGTGGCGACCTCAAGGTGCTCTAAAACCAACCATTGATGATTGCGGCAAGGGGGCCCGACTTGTCATGGGAAAATTGCAGCAAAATCCAAAATGGCTGAAATTGCGACAGGCGAGGTCGACCAGACCTTCGTTT
>JAYUYU010000900.1:0-19298 GCA_043752365.1 Myxococcales bacterium
TGCAACCCACCGCTGGCGGCGCACTGCTCGACCGAGGGCCGCTGCGTGGACGACTACGAGCCTGGACGGCCAGGCCCATCGTGCAAGGTGAACGGCGTCGTTTATCCCGACGGCGCCGGCGGCATTCCCGACCCGGTCAGCTGCAACCTGTGCGAGTGCGAGGCTGGGCAACTGGTGTGCACCGAGAGGGGCTGCCCGAGGCCCTGCCCTGACGGTACCCAGTTCGGCGAGAGCTGCGCCCAGTGCGGTCCGGTCGACAATTGTTTGGTCGTCGAATACGGGTGCATGCCAAGTTGCGCGGGTTCCTGCGAGGCCGGCTCCTGCAGCCAGGGCGTTTGTGTCTGGTTATGCGGCTAGGCTCGCCAGCCGGAGGGCCCAAAAACCGCAACGTTGCGCCAAGGCACGTACGCCTTTGTCACGCACTGCGGCGTGTTGGTACGCGCTGTGCTAGGCTGCGCTCCTCCGCGTGGCCGCTTGACGTTTTTGGCGTCAAAAAGAGGCGCTTCTCGTAGCTGCCGCGGTCCGCACGCCAGGGCGGTGCCCACCGCCTAGGCTCCCGTCCAGAAAGAATCGACATGACACAATCAACCACCGAAACTAGCGATCTTCCCCTCTTCAACCACACCGCTCGTAAGGATTGGGGAGTCGCTGTCTTGGTGCGTGAGGAAGGCGGCAAACGCGCCTACGTGTTCGAGGACGGTGAGGAGCGCACGATGGCCAGCGGCTACCACCAGCTGATGCGCCGCGTCGAGCAGCCCAGCGTCGACCAGCGTGCCTTCTACGAGCGCCAGCGCGCAGTGCTGGCACGACGCGAAAAGGCTAGCGCGTCGCCGTCAGCGTCGGATGGCCGCAGCTTCCTCGATCAGCTCGAACAGCTGCACGAGAAGTTCACGGCTGGCCTCTTGGACGCCAAGTGGGTGGCCGAAATGCGCGGCGAGGGCGTGGCCGAGCGTGCCCCCCGGCACCGCACGGCGCTGGTCGCCGAGGCGCGTGAACGGCTGACGCCGGCGGCGCTGGACCCGCTGTTCAAGGCGCAGAGCTACGCTCAGGTTTGGGACACCGTGCTCTCCGTCCTGAGCCACACGGATCTCGCGCCTGCGGCTCAGCTGAAGAAGCCGAAGGGCGTCAAAGAAGACGCCATGAAGGCGCTAGCGCTCGCGGTGCGTGAGCTGCTCCACGGCGCGGCCCCCTACGATCAGCGCTTCGACGGCTTTCTGACCGCTTTTCAGGCGGCCTACGGCGAGGCCGCGCGTTGGGAGCTCGCGACCGCGGTTATCGCCGTCTACAGCCCGAACGAACACGTCTGCGTGCACCCGGCGGCCTTCAAGCAGCAGGTCAAGGTGATGGGCGGCCGTGGCTCGGCGCCGACGCGCGCCTCGACCGCGGGCTACACGCGTTTCCTCAGCGTGGCTCGGCTAGTCGCCAACAAGCTCACGGAGCAGAACCAAGAGCCGCGCGATCTGCTCGACGTTTACGACTTCATTCGCCTGACGTCAGGCTCGGCCACCAAGGCGCGCGTGCCTGCCAAGCCCCGCGCCAAAGCCGCAGCTGCGGCGCCCGCCGCCGACGAGTCGGATTCCGACTCGGATTCCGAAGACTGAGCGCGAGCGTGCTGGGCCAGCGGCGCTCGTCGCCGCTGCCCGCGCTCGTCAGGCCACCTGCTCTGCGCTCGGCGCCGACCCGTCCCGGGCCCAGCACAGGGCACCGCTAGGGGTGAAGGTGGGCGGGGCATAAGCCGCGGAAAGGCTTAACTAAATTCGCCGTACACGAGGGCGGGCCAAGTTTGGAAAGGTGAGCCGTGGAGCGCGCTAGCGGGGACTGGTGAATCGGATACCTTGAAGAATCCGATGGTTCCTCCGCGCGCTGCCCCTAGGGCCGAAGGGGTGGTGTTGCCGCTCGGCTTTGCCGGTGACGACCTCGCGCTCGTCGATGCCTTGCGCGCGAATCATCCGGGGGCGAAGGCGGCGCTGTTTCAGCGGCACGTCGGTTGGGTCGAGCGCCTCATCACGCACGTTATCGGCTTCGATGCCGAGCTGGCGGACATTTTGCAAGAAGTGTTCACGCGCGCGCTGGCTTCGATTCACTCCCTGAAAGACCCGTCGGCGCTCCAAGCGTGGCTTGGTCGCGTCGCGACCCACACGGCGCGCAAGGTGCTGAGGACTCGCATGCGTCGCGCTTGGCTGCGACGCTTCGTCGATTCTGCGGAAGAAGAACGCTACGAGCCTGCCGCGATCGCTTTCGCTCCGGAGGCGCGCCAAGCCCTGCGCGCCGTGTACCGCGTGCTCGACGTTTTGCCGACAGACGAGCGCATCGCGTTCGCACTTCGCTTCGTCGACGGCATGGATCTCACCGAGGTGGCGGCCGCCTGTGACGTGTCGTTGGCGACCATCAAGCGCCGCCTGGTGCGCAGCGAACGGCGTTTCGTGGCCGTCGCGGCGCGCTATCCAGAGCTCACGCCGTGGTTGGAAGGGGGTGCCCGATGGCGCGACCGCTGACCCCACTCGGTGCTCTGGGCGAAGCAGTCGCCAAGTCGTTTGATAACGACGGCGGCTCGCGCGAGCTGGCCATGACCCGGGCCGAGCGGCTATTTCTGACGCACGCGCTGCAGCGCCCCGCGCCAACCCCGCGGGTGGGCCGCGGTGTTGCCATCTCGCTGGCGGCGTTTCTGTGCGTGTCAGCGCTGGCTTGGTTGGTCTTCCTGCGCCCGCCGGCTCGGCTGGCGTTCACGGTCGATGGCTCGGCCGGGCAAGCGCAAACCTGGCTGGCAGCGCCCGCGACGCGCCCGGTCATCGTGCAGTTTTCGGACGGAACGCGGCTTTCGGTCGATGCCTTGTCGCGCGCTCGCGTCGACACGGAAGCTTACGGCGCCAACATCGCGCTCGAGAGCGGCTCGCTTTCCGCCCACGTGGTGCACACTTCCCACAGCGACTGGCGGCTGATCGCTGGGCCTTTTGCCGTGCGAGTAACCGGCACGCGCTTCGACTTACGCTGGGATTCGGCGTCGCAGCGCTTCTCGATCACGGTGCAGGAGGGCAGCGTTGGCGTGGCAGGCTCCATCGTCGGTGCCGAGCGCCCGGTGCGGGCGGGCGAGACGCTGGTTGCCTCGGTGGCCGAAGGCAGGTTCGATTTGATCAACGGCGCCGAGCGACTGGCTCTGCCCGGCGATGGTTCGGCTCCTGTCATCGCGCCCGTTGACGGTCCCGCCTTCGGCGACCCGACGCTCTCGGGCGTTGCCTCGCGCCAAAGCGCGCTTCTGCCCAGCGCGCCGGAGGGGCCTAGCAAGGACGCGGGCAGCGGTTGGCGCGATCTCGCCAAGAAGGGCGACCTCCGCCAAGCCTTCGCGGTCGCCGATGCGCAGGGTTTTCAGAGTGTGTGCGATAGCGCCAGCCCGGCGGAGCTACTGCTGCTGGGCGACGCCGCTCGAGTTTCGGGCCGCGCGGACCGCGCCAGCGAGGCGCTCTTCGCACTGCGCCGGCGCTACCCACATGATCCCCGCCGCGCCGCGGCGGCCTTCGCACTGGGCAAAGTGGCTTTCGATCAGCGCCAAGCGTACGGCCAGGCCGCGGAGTGGTTCGCGACGTGCGTGCGCGAGCAGCCAAACGGTCCCCTGGTGCGTGAAGCCTGGGGTCGTCGCATCGAAGCCCTGCGAAATTCTGGGGATGCCGCGGGCGCGCAGCGCGCAGCCAGTGAATACCTGGCCCGCTATCCGGATGGACCCCACGCCGATATCGCCCGCTCTGTGCTGAAGTAGTACGCTGCGCGTGACATGAGGATTGCTTGGCGTCGAGCGCTCGCGTTGCGCGTGCTGCCGCTTCTGCTGTTTGGGTCGGCCAGCGCGAGCGTGTCGGCTTGGGCACCGAGCGCTCGAGCCGACGGCGCGTCCAAGACGGTGGTGATGCTCGTCGAGCCCAGCGCGCTGCCGCTGGCGCTGCGCCTCCGTCAAGAAATCGAATCCCTCGGCCTCGTCGTCAAGTGGCTGCCTTCCGAGCGCGCGCGGCTACCCTCGCTCGAGCAAGAGGCGGCTAGCGCAGGCGCAGTTGCTTCGGTCCGCATCGCGCCGATGGGCGGCAGTGACGTCGACATGACCATCTTTGACCGCGCCACGGGCAAGACGGTGAGCTGGAAGCTGGTGGCCGCCAGTACCGCCGATCCAGCAGCGGGTGAGCTGATTGCGACGCGCTCGGTCGAGCTATTGCGAGCCAGCTTGCTGGAATTGGCAGGACGTTCCGCCACGGCACAGCCGGCCCCCGTGAAAGAGGCCCCACCTGCGCTGCCTGCGCTGCCTGCGGCGCGTGACGCGCACCAGAGCCTGTCGCTGCTGGTCGGGCCGAGTCTGTTGTACAGCACCGACTTTCAGTCGGGCGTGCACGCGCTCTCGACGTTGACTTGGATGCCGTTTGTCCGTGCGGGGCTCAGCGCGTCGGTGCTGGCGCCGCTGCTGCCGTTGCGGCTGGTGCGTCCGGAGGGCACCGTGCAAGCGTACGGAACCTTCTATCGTTTGGGCGGAGTTTTGGAGGTAATGGGCCACGATGCGCCTGTTTCGTTGCGCCTGACGGTCGCCGCTGGCCTGGGCAAGCTGGTGCTGCGTGGCCAAGCCACCCAGCGCTACCAAGGCGTGAGCGAGAGCCGTCTACTGGCGTGTCCGTCGCTGGGCGTGACCGGCCGTTTCGCCCTGACTTCCAACTTGCGGTTCATCGTGGACGCCACAGGGTCGACGGCTTTTCCGAAGACCGTGATTCGCTTGGCCGGTCGCGAGGCGAGCGAGTGGGGCCGCCCCGCGCTCAGCGCCGCCATGGGGCTAGAGCTCAGCACGGCGCTCGGCGGAGGCGAATGAGGGCGCTATGTTTGGCGCTGTTCTTGGCTGGTTGCGGCACGCAATTCAGCGACCCCATCCGCGGCGTGCGGGGCGGGGAGGGCGGCTCCGCTGGCGACAGCGGAACGAGCGACCCCAACCTGTGCCGTCAAGAGCCGGTGCAGGCGTTTGCTGGCACGGACTTCGCCAGTATGATGCGGCTGGTCCAGGACGACTTCAGCATCGAGGTGTGGATCAAGACCGCGCAGTCTCTGGCGGGGACTGGACCCTACGTCGGCAATCCCATCGTGTACGCGGATGTGCCGGCGGTCACGACAGACGACTTTGGCGCTGGCATCTTGAACGACAAGTTTCAGATGACCATCGGCAACCCAGACACCCCGGTCAAGAGCACTAGTAACGTGACTACCGACCAGTGGGTTCACGTCGCGGCGACGCGCACGCGCGCGACCGGCATCGTGCTGGTCTTCGTCGACGGAGTGCTCGAAGGCGCGGGTACCGGCAACACCAACGCCCTGTCAGCCTCGGCGACGATGAGCATCGGCGGCCGCGCCGGCCGGGATTTCTTCGTGGGGCTAATGAGCGACCTCCGAATCTGGTCCATGGCGCGTACTCAGGCGGACATTGTCGACAACATGCACCGTCGCTTGCAGGGCGACGAAGCGGGCCTGGTCGGCTACTACCGGCTGGACGACGCGGCGGGTTCCATGGTCCGGGACGCCTCCCCCAGCCGGAATCACGCTAGTTTAGACACCCCGGGTGAGTCGGCGTCGGCGAAGCCGCCGGTTTGTGGTCAGTAGGTGGCAGCTGACCCCACTCAATTCTTGAGCCGCCATTGCAGCAGGCGGGGACTGGAGTTTCCATGACGGCTGTGAGCACGGTTTGGCGGCGGACCACGGTAGCGACGGCATTGTTGGCTTCTTCCCTGTGCCATCCAACGATCGCCAACGCGGCCACTTTCGGCAACCTCACCTACACCCAGGCCGAGCTCGAAAAGCCGATCTCGTTCTTCGGCGGGGACGGCGCCGCCAAGTTCCCCTCTGGGCCCAACGGCAGCAACACCGCGCTCATGCTGCACGGCTACATGATCGTGCTGGGGTCGTTCGACAGCGGCAAGCCGCCGGGCTCCTTCCACGTCTTCGACGTCAGCGACCCGCGCAAGCCCAAGCTGTTGCATACGCTGGACGGCACGCCCGAGACAGCGACGATTCGCGAGCTGCATGCGATGCCGATCGCGATGATCGACGGCAAAGACTTCTTGGTGGTGCCCACCACCACGGGCCTGCAGTTTTTCGACTTCACCGATCCGCTGAGCCCCAAGCCCTCGGGGTCGCTCAATCTGAAGGGCGTCAACGCAGGCGACTACGACAACGCCGCCTGGATGCTGTCCTGGGCATGGCCTTACGTGTACGTCGGCGGCACCGGCAACGGGGTGTACATCGTCGACGCGACCGACCCGGCCAGCCCGAAGTTGGTGAGCACCATCACCGCGCCCGAGTTGGGGAATTTTCGGGTCGGCCCCGTGTACGCCGCGGGCAACTACCTGGTAGCCGCGCAAATGGATCAAGGCACGACTCAAGTCTCGGTGCTCGACGTCAGCGACGCCAAGAATCCGTTCTTGCTGAGCACCGGCACGGTCCCCGATTCGCTGTACTCGGCGGTCGTGATTGGCGATGGCATTTACGGAGCCGGCGCCGACGGCAGCTACGCGTTCATGAAGTGGAGCCCCGAGGCCGTTTCGGTCGTGCATCGCGACACCTCCGGTACGGATCGCGGCGGCTATTGCGGCTACACCGACGGCTTCGTCATTTGCGGCCAATCCACCGAGGGCTACAAAAAATGGGACGTGCGCGACGAAGCGAACATCAAGCAGGCGGGGCACGGTACGGATCCAGCAGCCGTTGACGGTGACTTCGATTTTGCGACCCCGCTCGGCAACCTCGTCTACCTTGGCAACGACCACGGCTCCGGCTCGGTGCTCATTCCGCACAGCATGGCCGCCGATACCGTGGCGCCCAAGGTGCTGAAAATTTACCCCAGCGAGGGTGATTTGAAGCAGGCGCTCACGACGCGCATCACGGCCTACTTCTCCGACGACATCGAAATCGATTCCATCGACGCGAACAGCTTGATTGTACGTAAAAACGGCGAGTGCACCCCGCTCGAGGGCGTGTTCAGTAAGTCGTCGTTCAACGCCATTTCGTTCGGCGCCAAGCAGCCGCTCACCGCCAACTCGACGTACGACGTGGTCGTGCCCGCCGGCGGCGTAAAAGACTTGGCGGGCAACGCGGTGGAAGTCGGCAGCATGGTGCATTTTTCGACCGGCAGTACGCTCGACCCCGTCATGCCCTGTCCGGGTGATGGCGACGTCGGGGGCCCCGGCAATGCTGGAAGCAGCGCGGGCGGTGCTGCGGGTTCGGGCGGCGCTGTTGGCCTGGCCGGCACTCCGGGCGCGGGCGGCGTTGGCCCAACCGGGGGTACTGGCAGCGGCGGTGTAGCGTTGGGCAGCGCGGGCAGCGCGCCGGTCATTGCGGGTTCCGGTGGTTCGGCGCCCGCCGCTGCTTCGAGCGAGGCGGGCGGCTGCGGCTGCAGCGTCCCGGGGCGTTCGCCGCTGGGCGCGGCCTGGTTGCTGCTGGCGGGCTTTGCCTGGCTCGGTTCGCGCAGGGCTCATGCGCGGCGCACGCGGTTGAGCGCGCAAGTATGAAGCGTCGCAGCGCGGGCGTCTGTCTCGCCCTGGCGGCGTTCCTGGGCTCGGGCACCGCGACTGCCATCAAGCTCACGCTCGAGCCGTTGAGCGCAGGCAACGTCGGCGTGCCGCAGACGTTCAAGGTCAAAAGCATCGAGCAGGCAGTGGGCGCCGTGAGCTTGCGCTGGAACTTCGGGGACGGCACTCCGCCCGAGGTTACCGGCGAGCTTTCGGCCACCCACACGTACCAAACCCCCGGCCACCACACGCTGATCGTGACCGCCAGCGACGACGCCACGAAAACCAGCGATACGCTGATCTTCGCGGCACACTATCCGCTGACCAGCACTCCCCCCAGCCATTCGGGCACCATCGTCTTCGATAGAGCTCGGCAGCGGGTCTGGAACGTCAACCCCGATAGCGGCTCCGTCACCGTGATCGACTCGCAGGCACTGCTGCGCTTGCGCGAGATCCCGGTCGGTAAGGCTCCGGGCTCGCTGGCGCTTTCGCCCGACGGCAGCGTCTGGGTGACGAACAGCCTCTCGGACGAGGTCGTGGTGCTCGACGGCGACAGCGGTGACGTTCAAGCGCGCATTCCGCTGGCCTACGCGTCGCAGCCCCATTCGATAGCGTTCGGCCCAAGCGGCCTCGCCTACGTTTCGCTGTACGCGACCGGCAAGCTGGTCGAAATCGACCCGGCCTCGCGCACGCTGCGTCGTGAGCTATTGCTGGGGCCGACGCCGGCCGGTGTGTCCGTCGCGGCAGACGGGCGCATCTTCGTCACACGCTTCATCTCGCCGGTCGACCATGGTGAGGTTTGGGTGGTCGCGCCGGAGTCCCTGACGCTGGCCAACACCATTGCGCTAGCGTTCGACCAAACGTCCGACAGCCAGTCTTCGGGACGCGGCGTACCGAACTACGTCTCGTCACTGGTGATTTCTCCGGACGGCACGCAGGGCTGGGTCACGGCCAAGAAGGACAACGTGGCGCGCGGCCAGCAGCGCGATGGTCAGCTGATGACCTTCGACAACTTCGTGCGCACCGCAGTCTGCGCCATCGACCTGCGCACCGAGACCGAGATGCTCGAAAAGCGTCAGGACATCGACAACCGCTCGACGCCCGTAGCGGTCGCCTTTTCGCTAGTGGGTGACTACGCCTACGTCTTGGTGCAGCCCGACAATTGGATTGGCATCACCGACGCTTACACGGGCGGAAACCTCAGCGGAATCAAGCAGGTAGGCAAGGCGCCCGATGGCCTCGTGTTGTTGCCCGACGGCAGGCTGTTCGTGAGCTCTTACCTGTCGCGTGAGGTCATTGCCTACGACATGAACCAGTCGCTCGCCTCGATTGACCACGCTGCGCCCCCGCCGCTGGCCAAAATACGCACCATCGACAACGACCCGCTACCGGCCAACGTGCTGCTCGGCAAGCAAGTTTTCTTCGATGCCAGCGACACGCGCATGGGCCATGCCGGGTACTGGGCCTGCGCCTCGTGCCACCTGGGAGGGCTGAGCGACGGCCGCGTTTGGGACTTTTCTGACCGTGGTGAAGGCCTGCGCAACACCAAGTCGCTGCTGGGTGTGGCCGGCACCGGTCAGGGTCGCGTGCACTGGACCGGCAACATGGACGAGATTCAGGATTTCGACCGTGACATCCGCGACAGCTTCGGCGGCTCGGGTTTCATGGCCGACACCGACTACAACGCCCGCAAAGACTCGGCTGGTATCTACGATCCGTTCGGTACGACGGCGGCGGGGGTCAGCCCTGAGCTGGACGCGCTGGCGGCCTACTTCGCGACGTTCGACCAGGTACCGCGCAGCCCGTTTCGTAACCCTGACGGCAGCTTCACCAAAGATGCTCTGCTCGGGCGGGCCGTGTTCGCGCGGGCGGGCTGCGTCGAATGCCACGCGACACCCGCGTTCACCGACAGCAGCATGCAAGGCGGGTTGCACGACGTAGGCACCATTTTGCCAACTTCAGGCGGGCGGCTGGGCGCGCCGTTGACCGGCATCGACACCCCCACCTTGAAAGGCGTTTGGCAATCGGCCCCGTATTTACATGACGGCCGCGCGGCGACGTTGCTCGAAATCTTCACCACTTACACCAAAGACAACATGGGTAAGGTCAGCGACCTCAGTGAGGCCGAGCTAGGCCAGCTGGTGCGCTACCTTCAAGAGCTGGACGACGTGCCCGAAACCGTCGTGGTCGAGGCGCCGGAGCCCATCACTCCGATGGGGCCGCTCGGTGCGGGCCCGGCCAGCTCCGCTGGCTGCACGATGCCGATCGCACCGTCGTCCTCGCCCCAAGGCGTTTGGCTTCTGGCGCTCGTGCTGGCAGCCCTACGCCACCGCCGTCTGACGTCGTGTGCGTAACGTCGTCACGCCACTTTCGCAGCCCGAGTGCTCGAACTCGTGCGCGCTACAGTGCGCGCTGATTCTTACAGGCGAAATCGGGCTAGCCTCCGTGGCGACTGCCTTCTAACAATGAGGGGATGTTGCGGCCGTCAGGACGCCTCGCCCTCGCCGCATTCGCGTTGTGGTTGCCGTGCTGTGGTGGCGCTCCGGCCGAGCCGCCGCCAAGTGGCGAGGCCGGCGCCAAGCCGGCTGGTCCTGGCGGGGGTGGTGCTGGTGGCGCCGCTGCACAAGGCCTGGCCGGTAGCGGAGGCCTGGGCACGAGCCTGAGTGGAGGCGCGGGGCAGGCTGCCGGCAGCAGCTCCGGCGGGGCGCTCGCTTGCTCCAGCTACATGGACGACGCCGGCTACACGTTGCCCGTGCACATCAAGAACACGTCGACGACGACGCTGTACCTGGGCCAACAAGAGTCGACCTGCGAAGCGGCGCGCTTGTTCGAGGTCGAGGACGGTGCGCGACACGTTTTGCCGAGCCTCGACGGGTGCCACACCTCGTGCCAGGCGCTGATGCAAACTGGCCCGGTGATTTGCCCGTTGGCTTGCGCCGCCCCGTCGACGATCACGTTGGCTCCGGGCCAAAGCGTCGATGTGCCCTGGGACGGTCGCTTTGCCGTCCAGCAAACCCTGCCCCAGCAGTGCATGCCCGGCGCGTTGACCCCCGGCAGCTGCGTTCAGGCGCAGCAAATCGAAGCGGCTTTGTTCACCTTTTCGGCTCGAGCCGGCACGCAGCGGCAGTGCCTTACTGGCACCTGCAATTGCGTAGCGAACCCGAACGGCACGTGCACCAGCGCTTCGAGCCTGATCAGCGGGACCATCATCACCACCGAATACTTGGTCAAACTCGAGCCCGGCGAGAAGAGCCCGAGCGGGGAGCCGCCGTACATTGGCCTCGAGTTCAAGGACGTGCAGAACTAGCTAGCGGCCGCGTAGCGCTTCCTATCGGCTGGTGGGCTTGCTGCAGCTGGGCCCAAGTGGGAAGCCGTTGGCGGGCGCCTGCTTCAGGCGCTGCTCGGTGACGGGGCTATAGCGACCGTCCTCGGCGATCTTGTCCGTTGGGTGGTTCTTGTTCCACAGCTTCTGGAAGGCGAGCACGTCGGTCGCGGTGCGGCCAGCGGCCTTGCGGCCCTTGTAGTCGAAGTGGACACGGTCGGACGGGCCCAACCACTTGAAGTCTTGGGCTTCCAATGCCTGGCGCCAGCTAGCGGCCTCCGCGATGTCGAGCGCCACCCCGATTTCGTGGTTGCTCGCGCCCGGTGGGCTTGCGAGCGGCACCCCGCAGCGCTTGGTCGCTGACCAGCGCCAAACCAGGTATTGCTGCGCCACCGTCCGGAGCGCACTGTTGATGGTCATCTTCGCTTTGGGGTTAGCGTCGAGGGCCTTTACTAGGCGATCACGCGCCTCCAGCTGCAGGTAAGGGAACACTTGGGACGCCACCACCAGATTCGGCCGGCTCGGCAGGGGCACGAAATCGTTCGGGCGAATGCAGCGCGCTTGCGCGATAATCTGCCGGCTCAAGCCGTCGACGCTGGCGGTGGTGCAGCTCTCGAGCGCCGCGTGAGCCACGGTGTCGAAACGCTTGGGGGCGGCCGGCGTCTTCGAAGGCCGGGGCTCACCGTCGTCACTTTCGTAGTCCAGCACTTCGCTCATGGCTTCGCCCGCGTCCGTCGGCGAAGCGTTGGCGCTATTCGACGCGGCCGGTGCGGGCCGCGGCGCGACCCTCGCGGCTTCGCGGATTTTGGCCAACGCCGTCGCGTTGCGTTTGGCGTCGCTCTTCAGCATGAAAACGACGTCGAGCGCGATCACGCCGCACAGCGCGACGCAACCGAGTCCCAGCGCTAGCGAGCGGTTCTGCTGCAACCACGAGGAACCGGACGCGGCAGGGCTTTCCCCGGGCTCTTGCTCGGGGGTCGGCTCTGGGTTTGCCGGGTCGTCCGCCACGGCCGGCCCGGTACCGCGATCTGCCGGCGCCGTCGAGCCAAACACGACCCCTGGGTGGCTACGTCGCTTGCCGTGGGATCACGGGTTCGAGCCGTTGGACGAGTCGGGGCGTGCGCGCCTGCGCCGTGAAAGGCCGAACCCGACCGCTAGCAACAGCAGGCTGGCGGCGCCCGAGGCGTTGCCGCCAGGCACGCTGCAGTTGCAGCTCTTTTGATCGGTCGTTACCGGTTTTCGAGTCACCCCCGTGCCAGTCTTGCCGCCCGTGCCGTTGTTGCCGCCGAAATTGAGGGCGCCAGCGTTGGGCTCGAAGCCCGTGCCGCCGTTCGCGCCCGTGCCGCCGGTGCCGACCGGACCATTCGGATCCGCCACGCACTCCCCGCCCGCGCACAGCTGGCCCTGCGGGCAGACCGCGCCGTCGCAGTCGTCCACGCAAGCGCCCGCGGCGCAGTGAGTACCGGCGACGCAGGTCTGGCTTTCGCAGCCGGAGTCGAGGCACAGCTTCAATGTTGCGCTTGCGCAGCTCACGCTTGGGCTTCGGGATTCCAACCGGTGACGAGGCCTTCTTCGAGCGCATCGAGCCGCTGAGTAGCGTCGGCGTCGAGCTCGAAGTCGAACACGGCAGCATTCTCGATGATGCGCGACGCCTGCACCGACTTCGGTAGGACAACGAAGCCTTTTTGGATGCCCCAACGCAGCAGCACCTGCGCTGGTGAGCGCTGCAGCTCGGTCGAAAGCTGGCCCACCACGGGGTGATTCAAGCGCTGACCGTGGGTGAGCGGGCTGTACGCCTGCAGGGTGATATTCAGCTCGCGGCAGAGCGCGACCGTGTCCAGCCTTTGCAGAAACGGCGTCAGCTCGATTTGATTGACGGCTGGCAGCACCTTGGCGACGCCGGTCAGCTCTTGCAGGTGCGGCACCAAGAAATTGCTCACGCCAATCGCGCGGACTCGTTTGTCGGCGAGCAGCTGCTCCAAGGCCCGCCACGACTCGAGCCGAAGACCGGCGACAGGCCAGTGGATGAGGTACAGGTCGAGGTACTCGAGCTTGAGGCGCTTCAAGCTGAGGTCGAAGGCTTGCTGCGCCTTGTCGTAGCCGTGGTCCTGATTCCAAAGCTTGCTCGTGATGAACAGCTGTTCGCGTGGCACGTTCGCTTCGACGATGCCGGCGCCGACTTGGGCCTCGTTACCGTAAACGGCCGCCGTGTCGATGTGCCGATAGCCGGCCTGGATGGCGGCGACCACGGCGCGCTTGGTCGCACCCCCGGCTTGCCAGACGCCCAGCCCGACTTGAGGAATGCTGACGCCGTTGTTCAGCGTCACGTGTGCGGTCTGTACGTTTTGGGACATCGCTCGGCTCCGAGCAGACCTTAGCTCAAGCTTGCCGACCGAGTCCTGGCAGATTCCACGGGGCTGACTGATGGCATACTGACGGCATGCCGCGCTCGTACGCCTACCCACCCGACCTAGCGCACTACGTGGAGGCGAATTGGCCCGCGACTGCCAAGCTCACGTTGTCGTCCAAGCTTTTGGAGGAGGCCTTGGGGGTGGCGTTTCAGGCCTCGCTCACCCTCGAGGAGACGCGGCCGACGCGCTTCCGCTTGCTGCTTACGTCACCCTCGAGCTTGCCGCTGACGGGGGCACCGAAGGAAGGAGTACTCCGCCTGCTGTTCGCGGAGCCCCGGCCGTTGAAGGCCGACGAGCTGCGGCGCTTAGCGCCCGCGGTGCCGTTCGAAACCGCGCTGATTGGCGCTCACGCCGAGCAGGGCAAGCTGCGAATTTGGGGTGTGGCGCATTCGGGGCCAGCCTGGCTGGCGCCGACCTGGGGTGGTCGCAGCGTGGTGCCCAATTGGACCTACGATCCGATCATTCACGTAACCGCGCCAGGCCACCTGGCGGTGCGCTGCGCGGGGCATCTGATTGGTGCCATCGAACGCGGGCTAGTGGTCGACGCGACGCTCGACGTCTTCGAGTCCCGCTGGCTGCCCGCCATGTTCGAGCGCGAACGCGAAGACATTCGCGCCGAACACGCAGCCTTGCAGGCTGGCGCGGCTTCGCCGACGGCAGTGGAGCACTCGCTCGTGGGCAAAGTGGGGCAGCAAATGCTGCGGCGCGCGATCCAGTTGGTGCGCGGCGCCCGTCACGGCGGCTTGGTGCTGGTGGTGAACGGGGGGCCCGATGACGTTCCCCAGCTCCATGGCCTACGGCTCAAGTATGGGTTCGATCAAGACGAGCCGTCGCACCGCTACCGAACGCTGCTGCTCGGCATTCTGCGGGCAGTGGCGGCGACGACCTCCAAGTCTTCGGTGGGTTGGGCTGACTTTGCCTCCAGCGAAAGCGCTCACTTTGCGGCGCTCGAGCAAGAGGTGTTCGAGCTGAGTCGCGTCTTGGCGAACCTGACGGCCATCGACGGCGCCCTGGTGCTCGACAAGCGCTTCGGCATTCTGGGCTTTGGCGCCGAGGTTTCGGCCGAGCTGCCAACGCCCGAGCGGGTGTTTCGGGCGCTCGATGCCGAGGGACGCGAGCGCCAACCCGAAGCCATCGAGAACGTCGGCACCCGCCACCGCGCGGCTTACCGCTTCGTCAATGATCATCCGGAAGGCTTGGCCGTCGTCATCTCGCAAGACGGCGGCGTGACCTTCGTCGCCAACCGCGACGCTCAGGTGGTGTTCTGGGAGCAGTCGGTCAGCCCCTAGGCCAGCGCGCAAATTTACGTCCGAGAACTTGGACTCGGTACTCGCGCGGGCGGGTTGGAACCGCTATCGTTTGGCGCGTGTACGTCTGTTCGCTTTCAGGAAACGAGATTTTTTGCCTTCAACTCAAGGGCTTTCTGCCGGGCGAGATAGTCGTCGGCAATAGCGTCCGCAGCTTGGGGTTGGCGGGAGCCATCGGCTCCGGCTTCAGAACGCTCGCCGGGGGTGAGGTCGACAACATCACGACGCTCATCTCGGAGGGGCGCCACGCCGCTATCACGCGCCTGGTCGACGAGGCGCGGCGTCACGGCGCTCATGGCGTCACGGGTGTTACGACAGAGCTGTCGACGCTCGCCGGTTACACCGAGTTCTTGTCGCAGGGCACGGGTATCATCGCTACTTCCGGCCAGCCTCCGTTCTTCACGACTTCCGCTTCCGGCACCGAGCTGTACTGCCACCTCGACGCCGGTTACACGCCCATCAGCTTCGTGATGGGCAACGTGGCTTACGCGCTCGGCATTGGCCGCGGCATCACGGGCGGCTTGTCGACGTTGGCGCAGGGCGAGGTGCGTCAGTACTCGGAGATGTACAATCGCATCCGGCACCTGGCGTTGTTTCGCCTGCGCCGCGAAGCCGCCAGCGTGGGCGCCAACGCGGTCGTCGACGTGCGCATCGATTTGCGGCCGTTCGGCCCCGGCGTCGTCGAGCTGCTGATGACCGGCACGGCGTCGCGCCACCCCGCGCTCGCGGCCGACAGCCGGGACCCGTCGAACGTGGCGACCAGCGAGCTTACGGGCGCCGAGATCTTCAGCCTGGCCCAAATGGGCTATGCGCCGGTGCAGTTGGTGATGGCCACCAGCGTGTACTCGCTGGGGCTGGTCGGCGGCATTGGCGCCAGTTTCTCGGCGCTGGCCAAGGGCGAGCTGAGCGAGCTGACCCAGCTCATCTACGGGGCTCGCGAGAATTGCCTCACGCTGCTTCGGCGCGAGGCCGAGTCGGTCGGGGCCGAGCGGGTAATCGGCAATCGACTGCAGATCCGCGAGCTTTCACCGGGTCTAATCGAGGTGGTGGCCGTTGGTACCGCCGTGCGGCGCATGCACGGCATCGCGCCGCACAGCGCGTCCTTGCCCGTGCAAGCCGTCGTGCGCGACGACGAGTCGCTGACCATGCACGGCGGCGGCAGCGCCGGTTTCGCCGCCAGCTTGGCCTTCGGCGCCGGCGTCGAGCGCGGCATTCAACGCCGGGCGAGCCCCGCCGGCTGCTTGATGGGCATAATATTCTTCGGGCTGATGCTGATCGGCATACTGGTCGCCGTGTTGTCGGCCGCCGCCGGGCACTGAAGAAATCCGGGGCGCCGTCCAGCAACGGCGTGTGCCTGTCCCGGTCATGCGTGGCGCTCTTCGAAGGCGCGACGACTCGTGGCGTAGAGTTCTTCGACGCCAAAGCGATGCAAAGACTCGGCGGCTGGCTCTTCGGCGTCTACGATGCAGGCGGCCAACCACACCAGCTGGGGTAGGCCCACGTGTTCGCCGGCTTGTCGTTCCGGCGCGTGGTGGTGGGCGACCGCCTCGACGATCTGGAACGGAAGGCCCCAGAGTCCCAGCAGGTACGCGCCCATCTCGGCGTGCGTTGCGCCCCAGGTCGATTTCTCGGCGACGTGCGCGGCCATGCCGGTTCGAAGCGCTTCGGCTTGCATCACGTACAGGCGCTCGGGGGCGGTGCTGGCGAGCACCAATTGCCCGACGTCACACAGCAGTCCTGCCATGTAAGCGACCGAGGCGTCCTCGGGTAGCTTGGCCATGCTAGCCGCGGTGCGCGCGATGGCCAGCGAGCGGTCCTGGATGACCTCTACCGAGGTGGCGGTCTCCTCCGTGCGGCCCCGGGCCGACTCGAAGACGCCGCGGCTAAGGGTTAGGTTTCGGAGGGTGCGAAACCCCAGGCGCATGATGGCGGTTTCCACGTCCGTGACGCTGGCTGAGGTGTTGAAGAAGGCGGAGTTCGTGACCTGCAGCAGCTTGCTGGTCATGGCCGGGTCTTGTTTGATGACGGCTGCGACTGCGGCTGCGGTCGTCTCGTCTCGCTCGAAAAGCTGCGCAAGTTCTTGATGCAGGTGGGGTGCCGACGGCAAAGTGCCGACCTGGCCGACGATGCCTTGTAGCTTTCGGTCGCCGAGCACTCGGGTGAGCTGCTCGGTACGCGCGATGATTTGATGCAGGGTTTCTGCGGCGCAAGGCTTGGCGATAAACTGATGTGCGACGCGCATCACTTTCAGCGCGGCTTCTTCGTCGCTATGGCCGGAAAGTACGATGCGAACCGTGCGCGGGTACTGCTCGCGGACGCGGGTCAGAAACGCCACCCCGTCGATGCCGGACATGCGTAGGTCCGACACGACCACGTCGTAGGGGTGCTTGGCTAGCTCGGTAAAAGCTAGCTCCGCGCTGGTCACGAACGACGTTTGCCAGTCTGCCTCGATCTCGAACAGCACCCTTTTCAGCGCTTCGAGCACCCTAAATTCATCGTCGACGAACAGCACTCTCATCGCAAAGGTCTCATGCCGTGGCCAGCGGCAAGCTGATGACGAAGGTCGTCCCGCGTCCCTCCTCCGTTTGGAAGCTGATCGCCCCCCCGTGTTTGTCCACCACCACCGAATAGGCGATGGCCAAGCCCTGCCCGCTGCCGTTGCCTAGCTTTTTGGTGGTAAAGAACGGCTCGAAGACCCGCGTCCGCACGGCTTCGGGAATACCCGTGCCGGTGTCGCTGATGCGAATTTCTACGTTCTCGCCGACGGGCTTGGTGCTGATGACGATCTTGCCCTTAATGGAGGAATTCGCAGCGAGGGACGCTGCGATGGCGTGGGCTGCGTTGACGATTAGATTCAGCAGCACCTGTGAGAACTCGTTGCGGAAGAGCAAGACCGGCGGCAGGTTCCAGTCGAAATCCAGCTCGAGGTCGGCGACGTACTTCCACTCGCTCCGGGCCACGGCCGCGGTCGACTCGATGACGTCGTGAATGTCGAAAGGCTGCTTCTCTGCCCCGCTCGGGTGCGAGAACTCTTTCATGGCTTTGACGACGGAGCTGACCTGGCCGAGCCCGGCCAGCGATTGCTCGATGGCGCGCGGTACTTGCCGCCCCAAGTAGTCCAGCTTGGCCGAGGTGCGCGCCGCGTCTGCTTGCTCGAGCCATTGCGGAGTGCAGTCTCCGGCACGCACTGCCTCGAGGGCCGCGCCTTGGGCTTCGATCACCCGCCACAGTTTGTCGAAGGCGCGCCGCAGGAACGATACGTTGTCGGTCACGTACTGTGCTGGCGTGTTGACTTCGTGCGCGATGCCGGCTGCCAGCTGGCCTATGGCCTGCAGCTTGTGGGCCTGGATCAGCTCCTGGCGGCGCATGAGCGTGTCGATCGTCTTGTCGCGATTGATAAGCTTGGCTTCCAGCTGGGCAATTTGCTCCAAGAATGCAGCTGGCGGGTCTTCGAAGTCCGCGGGCATGGGGTCCTTCAGGCCGTGGGGCGCTCGCTCCAGTTGGCCGTGCCGAAGCCGGCTCCAGGCCTACCGAAGAAATAGCCTTGTTGTGTGTCGGAGCCAAGCTCACCCAGGGTGTCGCGCTCGCGTGCGGTCTCCACGCCCTCGCAGACTACGGCGACACCGAGCTCGTTGATGCAAACGTTGAGCATTGATTTGACGATGCTCTGCTTCTGAGGGGACTCGTCGATGTCGCGGATCAGCGACATGTCTAGCTTGGCGATGTCCGGCTCGAGCTGCGAGAAGCTGGATAGGCCGGCGTAGCCCGCGCCCAAATCGTCGATGGCCAGCTTGAAGCCCATGGCACGCAACGCCTGCGCGCGGCCCTTGATGTCTGCCACACGGTCGAGGGAGCTGCGCTCGGTCACCTCGAGCACGATGCGTGGGGCGCAGCCGAACAGGGCCGAGCTTCTCGAATAGAGCGTGTCGTCGTTGAGGTCCGCGGCGTGAAGGTTCATGAAAATCAGGGTTTCTACCGGGGCTGCCGTGACCGCGTCGACGACGTGGCGCCGAATGCGCTGCCCCAGCTCGCCCACGCGGCCCAGGCGCTCGGCGGCGCTCAACAGCGGCCCTGGGCTGCCGAGAACCTCACTGTTCGAACGAACGAGCGCCTCGTAGCCGATAATCTCACGCTTCCGCCAGTTTACGATGGGTTGAAACGCCATCCACAACAGGTCGAGCGCTTGGTCGAACCGCGCTTCGAGGCTGGCCCGATCGCCGAGGTGCCAGCGCTCGCTTTCGTACAGCTCGAGCGCGCGTCGTTTCAGCAGGGCAAGCCGATGCATGCTCACGGCGCTGCGCACGGCCGCTAGTAGCTCGGCGGCGGGAGCCGGCTTGGTTAGGTAGCGAAAGCCTCCGAACTCGATGACCCGTAGGGCACTTTCGAGGCTTGGGTAGCCGGTCACGATGATGACCGGCACGTCGAGGTCGAACTTTCTTACGGCCTTCAGAAAGCCCAGCCCATCGAGCCCCGGCATGTGCAGGTCAGTAACGATGGCACCCACTCGTAGGCCTTGCTGCAACAGCCCCAGCGCGTGCGCACCGGTCGGCGACGGTTCGACCGAAAACCCGGCGCGGGTGAGCACTTTGGCGTGCACTTTGCGCACCGAAAAGTCGTCATCGACAAGGAGTACGAGGTCCTTCACGTCAGCTTGCATACGCACCCCTGCAGAGAGTCCAGAACGGGACACTCTTACAATTATTAAGGAGAGACCTCACGCCAGTAAAAGTCCAGACTTTTC
>JAYUYU010000901.1:0-3304 GCA_043752365.1 Myxococcales bacterium
CTACAAGGCGCTCGACGCGAAGGACCGCCGTACGCAGGTCGGCGAGCCACTGGTGGTCGGCCCCTACGCGATTGGTGACGACGGCAGGTTCGATGCCCCGACAACAGAGTCGACGTTGCCGGGCAGCGCCAACGCCATCTTGCCCGGCGTCGAGATCACCTCGCAGCTTACCCTGCACGGCACCATCTGCGGAGTGGCCGACTTCTACTGCGGGACCGTGACCGGCACCGTGACCGCGCCAATTCAAGGCCCCGCCACGGGGCAATTCGGGCTCATGCTCGTGCCCAGCATCGACGACATTCCCGAGCAACCAAGGTTCGGCTGCGACGAGGCTGCGTTGGCCCCTGCGCTAGAGTAAAAAAACTTTCAGCCTGCCGCGCGCAGCAGTGGCGAAATTGCGGGTGGGGGTAGGCCGGTCGCGGCCGCCAGCTGGCGGCCGATCGTACGGAAGTAGGGCTCGGCCTACCCTGCCATTTGAGCTCCTGGAAGTTTCGCAAAACGGAGTAGCCTTGCGTCGGTGCATCGGGTGCGACGACAACACGCGTGGCTGCCTTTATCGGGTTGGCGTCGTGTCGGCTTGCGCTCGGCGGCGGCCGTAGTGGGTAAGGAGTGAGCTCCGGGCGTGCTCGAGCTGTTCGGTGGGTGAAGGTAGTGGTTGGGGCGCTCGTGGGCTCGGGCCTGCTGCTGAGCGCACTGCTGTGGGGCTTTCAAAACCGCATGATTTATCCGGCGCCCGCTTACGAACCCCAAGAGCTTCAAGTGCTGCCCGCAGGCCTCGTCAAGCTCGAAGACCCCAACCAGCCGGGGTCGGTGGTCGGCTTCTACCGTCCACCCCTTGAGGGCGGCATCCCACACACACTGTGGCTGCTGTTTGGCGGCAATGCACAGCCGGCGCTCAGCTGGGACAGCGTCGTCGAACCCAGCGCGGGTGTGGGCTACCTCATGGTCGAATACCCGGGCTACGGCGCGCGTGCCGGCGAGCCGACTCCCGAAGCGTTGCTTTACGGCAGTCAGGTTTCCGTTGCAGCGTTGGCCGCGCAGCTCGCGCTGCCGGTAGAACAGCTACGCACGCGATCGTCGGCGCTGGGGTACTCGCTGGGAGCTGCCGCTGCCCTCCAATACGCCGTCGCCCAGCCGGTAAATCAGCTGGTGTTGGTAGCCCCGTTCACGTCAATGCTGGAGGTGACGCGGGGGCTGGTCGGGTTTCCGCTCTGCGAACTGCTGAGGCACCGCTACTACAACCTTGCCCGCGTACGTGAGCTGCGGAAGCGCAAGCTGCCACCTATTGCGGTCCTTCATGGCGACAGCGACAGCTTGATTCCGCCGTCGATGGGCGCCGCACTAGCGCGGGAAGCACCGGGGGCGCGCTTCGAGCTCGTTGCCGGCGCAGGCCACGTTGACATCGTCGCACGGGCGACACCACAGCTGCGCGCACTGCTCGCCCCGTAGCGTCGCCGAACGAGCAGACGGATCGGTCCGAGATCTCGCCCTCAGCCCTTGCGGCTGAGCTTGAAGACGCGCTTGCCGTTTAGCTCGGTGGGCGCCGAAATCTCGAGCATGTCGACGGCAATTTCGCGGATGCGGCCCTGGCCGTGCGTATCACGGAGCTTGAGGCGATCGCCCGTATCTTGCAGCACTTCGCACAAGCCGAAAGCGAAGTGGCGCACTAAGTCGCCGCGTTGGGGGCGCTGCGGCTCCTCGTCTTCTTCCGCTAGGTTCGCGGCCGCTGCCTGCGCTGCCGCGGCCCAGCCACCAGCAGCAGGCGCGGTCGAAGCCGGGGCGACGGTGGTCGGTGTTGGCGCGGCGATCAACGCAGGCGTTGCCGGCGCTTCGACACGCGGCGGCGCGGCGTCGACGAGCTCGCGCACGCTGCCCTGCGCGGTCCAAAGCGTCGCCGTCACGGCGGCCGAGCGCGCGCCCAATAGCTGCCCCGCCACAAGCTCGGAGCCTAAGCTGGTGTGCCGCGAAAGCGTCGCGAAGTACGGCCCGCCATAAGGGCCTGACAGCTGCGCCAACGTGAGCCGCCCGCGCAGCTGCTTGCGCACGTCCGCGCCCTCACCCGCCACGCGGATCTCCACCGAATCGACGTGCCCCACGGCGGCGACCCAGCCGTCGCCAGGGCCACAAGCCTCCGCCAAAGCATCGAACAAATTTTCGCCGTCGGCGATGGTGATGAGACGCGGAGCGGCGGTTGCCATGGCGGAGCCCTAGCCAAGTCAGACGTAGCGCGCAAGGCCGCGCTCGACCGATTCGACGTAGCTGCCGCCGAACAGGTTGAGGTGCACCAGCAACGGATACAGCTGATAAAGCGCGATCCGCTCGGCATAGCCCGGTGAAAGTGGCCACGCCTCCTGGTAAGCGCGAAACACCCGCTCACCGAAACCGCCGAACAGGCGCATCATCGAAAGATCCATCTCGCGGTGCCCGCCGTAAACTGCCGGGTCAATGAGGCACGGCGCGCCGCCTTCGTCCACGTGCAGGTTGCCTCCCCACAGGTCACCGTGTAGCCGCGCGGGCGGCTCGACCGGCCCGACCAACTGCGTCAGGTTCGACGCCAAGCGCTCGAAGCCGCTGCGCAGTCGCGCCGAAGCCTGCCCGGCCGCGACCGCCCGCGCAAGCTGAGGCTCCAACCGCTCGTACCAGAAGAAGTCGGCCCAGCTGTCGTGCTCACGGTTCCGCTGCGGCAAGGTGCCGATGAAGTTGTCCTGCGGTAAGCCAAGGCGCGGCGCGCCGAAGCGATGCAGCTCGGCCAGGCCCCGCCCCAAACGCTCGTCGAAGTCAGGCTGCGGCTGGCCGGGCGTCAACAGCTCCAGCACCAAGAAGCACGGCTCGCCCTCGCGCCCGTTCGACACCGCCACTACCTCGGGCACCCGCAGGCCGCCGGCTGCTCGCAACCAATCCAGCCCAGCGGCTTCGGCCGGGAACATGCGGGCCGGCGCGGCCGCGTTGGTCTTGAGAAAGACCCGCACGCCGCTTTTCAGCTCGAGTTCGAAAGCGTCGTTGATGTCCCCGCCCGAGAGCCTGCGCGTCGACGTCAACCCCGTGCCGAGCGCCGAGCGCAGAGCTTGTTCGAGGGCGGGCTCGATCATGCCAACTTAGAGCTGGTGCTCCCGCCGCAGCCGCTCGAGCAGCGGTGTGCAAGCCGCCAAGCAGATGCGCACGACGTCGTCGAAGTCTTCGTCATCGCCGTAATAGGGGTCTGGCACAGACGCACCCCGTGGTGAGCTCGGATCGAAGCTGCGCAGCAGGTGCAGTCGCTGTTTCGCGTCCGCCTCACCGGCCAGCTCGGTCAAGTCATCGAAGT
>JAYUYU010000902.1:0-8378 GCA_043752365.1 Myxococcales bacterium
CGCAACCGCAACCGCAACCGCAACCGCAACCGCAACCGCAACCGCAACCGCAACGGAGCACGAGAGCGACGCGCGTCCGCAGTGCCGGGCGCCGCTAGTCGTAGTATACTTTCGGGTTCGCCTCGGTTGACGAGGCAGTCAGCAGGTACGAGGCAACCATGGCTTGGGCAATCCTGATCGTCGACGACTCCGCCTTAGTTCGCTCGCAGCTGCGGGCTGCCCTAGAGGCGAAAGGGGCTCGCGTCATCGAGGCCGACAACGGCCGCGAAGGCCTGTGGCGGGCGCGCGAAACGCCCGTCGACTTGGTGATCGCCGACATTCACATGCCCATCATGGACGGCATCAAGATGGTCGAGGAGCTGCGTAAGGTTCCCGAATACACCACCACCCCCATCTTCATTCTCACGTCCGACGCCGCCAGCTCGCGCGCCGAGGAAGGCAAGAAAGCCGGCGCCAACGCCTGGATCCTCAAACCCGTCAAGGCCGAGCTGTTGTGGAAGGCCATCGAGAAGGCGCTGTTCGGTCGAGCCAGTAGCTTGCCCGCGATGCACGCCGCGGCCGTCGTTGCGCCCAGCTCGGGCGGCACCAAATGAGCTCCGACAAGCAGGTCCTGGTCGTCGACGCACCCAATGGTGCGCTCGCGTTCGTGATGGAGGAGCTGAACGATCTCGGCTTCCGGGTCATTTGGGTGCCAACGTTGGCCGCGGCGCTCGAGTTCATCGAAGCGCGCCCGACCCTGAGCTTGATCGTGGCCAGCGCGGCCGCCACGAAGGTTGGCGGGCTGGAATTTTTGGCGCGCGTGCGCGACTTTGCCCCCGACGTGCGCATCATTTGGGGCGCCAGGGCCGATGCCCCCAGCGCCGCGGCGTCGCCCGTCAACTCTCCGGACAGCCTTTTGCCGGAGCCATTCCGGGTGGACGAGCTGCGCCTTGCCATCTCGGAGTTGCTCGCGGAGCACTTTTATCCGCCGGCGATTGCCGAGGCCGTCAAAAGCGCGGCGCTCGAAGTGCTAGCCAGCGTCGCTGGTTTCGAGGTCGAAGGCGGCGCCTTTCTGGTCGCCAACCAGACCGCGCTTTCGGACTTGAGCGCCGTTATTCCGTTTGCGGGTGGCGTCTCGGGCCACCTGATGGTCGGCCTCAAGCTGGACGACGCGCGCGCGCTCTATCAGGCATTCCTGCCCGGCGTGCGCTCCATCCGGCTCGACCGCATGGAAGACCTAGTGGGCGAGCTCTGCAACCAGATCCTCGGTCGCATCAACGCGTTCTTCGCCGAGCGTTCGGTGAGCATTCAACATGGTACGCCGATCTTCATCCGCGCCCCGGGCAGCACGTTGCGCTACCCCGGACGCCAACCGTCATTCGCAGTGACGCTCCGCCGCGGTGAAATGCGCGTGTCGCTCGAGTACTATCTGGCGCACTTCGATCGCGCCAAGCTGCAGGCGCCGGTCACGACACGTGTGCTACGCCTCGGCGAAATTCGCTACCTGTAAGTTCGGCTCGCGTCACGCAAGCTGCGACGGTGCGCTGGCGAGCGTGCTAGAGCTGCGCAGATGAAGGTGGTGGTTTTCCGCAATCGTTTGCGTGAGGGTGTAGAGGCCGAGTACGGGGCACGCGCCCAGCAAATTTACGAGTTGGCGCTGGGCATGCCGGGCCTGGTTTCCAGCAAGGACTTCGTGGCTGAGGACGGCGAGCGTTTAACGCTGGTCGAGTTTCGCTCGACCGAGGAGCTTGGCGCTTGGCGGGCCCACGCTGAGCATGAAGCCGCGCAGCGTGAGGGGCGTGCACGCTTCTATGAGGAGTACTCGATCCAAGTTTGCGACCTGGTCCGTGAAGCGCGCTTCTCGCGCAAGCCGTAGTCAGCCGGACGCGCGTCGCGCGCTTTCAGCCAGTCTTGGGCGGCTTGAACGACAGCAGACTGGGGCGCGGCTCGATGTTTCCCAGCCCAGCACGCTCGTAAGCTTCCTTCAGCGTGTCGCAAGCCGAGATTTTGGCGTGCGCCGCGAACGCAAGTGACGCGGCAACCATGCGAGCCGCCGACAGCGCCGAAACGAAGATCACCTGCTCGCCTCCGCGGTCCTTGAAGGCCCCAAACCAGCGCGCGCCCGCCGGAACGGCTCCAGGGTCGAAGCCTGTCAACTCGAGCTGCTCGATGATCCAGGCGGGGTTTTTCACGTCGATGACCGCCAGGCGAAACTGCTCATACCTCTGCTCGGCTAAAACACGCGTCATGTGGCCGCGCATGCGCGTCAGCACGACGCGCGCACCGACGCGTTCGCTCTCGATCGCGTTGTAAGACTGGGGTTGGGGTTTCTGCAGGATCGCCACTGTAACCGTGCAGATGAGAATCGGACGCTACAGGCCGAACTTTAGGTGTCGCCTGCGATCGGCCCCCTCTGCCGCCTGAATGACCAGTGTACGGAAATGCCCTCCGCCGTGAGCGACGATGGAGAAATTGTTCACCCTGGAGGCTTAAGTCCCACACGCTTTGGCCGCTGCTTGCGGAGAGCACTCCGCTCAAAATGAGACAGTTGATGTATTCGACAATACCGCCACGCTGGAACGACGATGAAATCCCCTCGCGCGCAATCGTGGCCGAGGCCTTGCGGTGCCCATTTCCGCTGCGCCTCAACCCGCACGTGCAGGCCGCGCACGAGCACTCGCTGCGCTGGGTGAAGCGCGCCTTCGGTGACGACCTGCTGGCCCAAAAGGCAGGCAGCGCGCGGATGGCGTGGATGGTGGCCGGGTTTTACCCCGAGGCCGGCATCGCCGAGCTTTCGCTGGCGGCTGACTACTTGTGTTGGGCCTTCGCGCTCGACGACTTGGGTGACGAGACTCCGATTGGCGAGCGGCCGAGTCAATTGGCGGAGCTGTTCGAGCTGTTCGACGGAACCTTCACTGGCGCGGAGCCGTCGTTGGGCGAGCCCGTGGCGGTTAGTGCGCTGCGCGACATCGTGGTGCGCCTGCAACAGTTCGCCAACCCCGCGCAGATGCAGGCGTTTCGGCTCGGAAACCAAGCGTACTTTGGCGGCATGCTGTGGGAAGCCAACAATCGCGCTGGCAAGTGGGTGCCGCACGAGTCGTCGTTCTTGATGCTGCGGCCGGCAGCGGGCGCGGTACCTCCCTTCTTCGCGCTGGTCGAGCCGTTGGAGAAACTGACGCTCTCGGCGGCCGTTAAGGCTCATCCGCAAGTGCTCGAGCTGCAGCGCCTGGCGGGCGGTATCGTTTGCTGGATCAACGATGTGCTCTCCTTCGAGAAGGAGCGCAAGCTGAGTGACGTACACAACCTGGCGATTGTGTACGAGGTGCACCGAGCGTTGCCGCCTGGCGCGGCGCTGTCGCAGGCCGTCAAGCTGAGCAACGCGGAGGTCGACGGCTTTTTGGCCCGCGCGGCGGCCCTGCCCAACTTCAGCGAGCAGGAAAACCGCGAGTTGTTGCGGTACATTGCCGTACTTGGATCGATGATTCGCATCACTCGCGACTGGACGCTCGGCTCCGCCCGCTACGCCGAACGCGATGAGCTTGCGCGCCTGGCGGGGTAGTCGGTCCGGCTCGCCTTCACGCCAGAAACTGCGCTACTTGATCGGCCATGGGTTTCGCCCGGCCGCTCGTGCTAGCTCTCGTCGTCGGAATGGTGGCGTGCGGAACGGCACCGCCACCGGCTGCTTTGCCCGTGAGCAAGAATCCCCGTCCAGAACCGCCTGCGGAGGCGCGTCGCTTCAGCTACCCCGAAAGCCCGGAGGGCACGGTGCTGGAAGAGCTGCACGGCGTGCCGGTGCGCGACCCATACCGCTGGCTGGAGGACTCGAACAGCGGCGAGACGCAGGCGTGGATAGCCGCCCAGAGTCGGCTCACGCGCGGTTACTTGGACACGTTGCCGCAGCGCTCGTCGATTCGAGCGCGGTTGCGCGAGCTGTGGGACTTCGAGCGCTTCGAGCTGCCGTTCTCGCGCGGCGGTCGCTATTTCTATCATCACAACACCGGGCTGCAGAATCAGCCCGTGTTGTTTTGGTTGCCGTCTCTGAACGCCGAGCCGCGGCAGTTGCTCGACCCCAACTCGATCTCGTCGGACGGCACGGTCGCGCTTGCGCAGGTCGTGCCCAGCAGCGATGGTCGGTTGATCGCGTATGGCTTGGCGCGCGCAGGCTCGGACTGGACGGAGTGGCGGGTGCGCCGCGTCGACGACGGGCAGGACCTGCCCGACTTACTCTCGTGGACCAAATTCTCGTCGGTAGCGTGGCTGAAGGATGGCAGCGGGTTCTACTACAGCCGCTACGCAGAGCCGAAGCCGGGCGCCGCGTTGTCGGAGACCAACTACTTCAACAAGCTGTACCTTCATCGGTTAGGGCAAGCGCAATCCGAAGATCAGCTAGTCTACGAGCGCAAAGACAAACGTAAGTGGAGCTTTGGGGCCAGCACTAGCCATGACGGGCGCTACGTTGTCATCACGGCCAGCGAGGGCACGGACCCGAAGAACGCAGTCCTGTACCTGGACTTGACGCGGCCCAAGGCGGCGCCGGTCGAGCTAGTGCCGAACATCGAGGCCGAATACGGCTTCATCGGCAACCGCGGCAGTACGTTCTGGTTCCATACCGATCGCGACGCGCCGCGCGGGCGCATCGTCAAAGTCGACGTTGCTGCCGCCAAGCCCAACTTCGTCGAGGTCGTGCCCCAGCAGGCCGACACCCTGCGCCAGGTGGAGCGCGTCGGCGGTCGGTTCCTGGCCAACTACCTGAAGGATGCTCACGCCGACGTGCGAGTCTTCAGTGACGCGGGCGCGCTCGAGCAGGTCGTGCCGCTGCCGGGGCTCGGCACGGTTTGGCTAACGGACGGCGACGACGCTCGCTCCGAAACGTTTCTGAGTTACGAGAGCTTCCACGAACCGCGGCGCGTGCTGCGCTTCGACGTGGCCACGAAGGCCAGCGAAACCTTCCGCAAACCTCGGCTGAAGTTCGATGCTGACGCTTTCCAGACGCGGCAAGTCCTCTTTCCGAGCAAAGACGGCACGCGCATTTCGATGTTCATCACGCACAAACGCGGTCTCGAGCTGGGTGCCAATACGCCGTGCCTGTTGTACGGCTACGGCGGCTTCTCGATCGCGATCACGCCAACTTTCGGCGTGGGCAACCTGGCATGGCTGGAGCTGGGAGGCGTGCTGGCCGTGCCCAACTTGCGCGGCGGCGGTGAGTACGGCGAAGCCTGGCACGAGGCCGGCAAAAAGCAGCACAAGCAAAACGTGTTCGACGACTTCATCGCCGCAGCCGAATACCTAGTCCGAGAGCGCGTGACGTCGCGGGCCAAGTTGGCCATCTCGGGTCGCTCCAACGGAGGCCTGCTGGTGGGCGCTATGTTGGCGCAGCGCCCGGACTTGTTCGGCGCAGCGCTGCCGGGCGTCGGCGTACTAGACATGTTGCGCTTTCACAAGTTCACCATCGGTTGGACTTGGGTCGATGACTACGGCTCGCCCGACGTCGCCGCTGAGTTCAAGGCGCTGCATGCCTATTCGCCGCTGCACAACTTGCATGCAGGCGTGAAGTATCCGGCCACGCTAGTCACCACTGGGGATCACGACGACCGCGTGGTGCCGGCGCACAGCTTCAAGTTTGCGGCGGCGCTTCAGAAGGCCCAAGCGGGAGACGCCCCGGTACTGATTCGCATCGAGACACGCGCGGGCCACGGCGCTGGCATTCCGACCGATAAGAAAATCGACGAGCTGGCGGACCAATGGGCGTTTTTGCGCGCCGCGCTGGACGCCAAGTAGGGATTACGCCCCAGCGGCTGGCTCGGCGTCGTCTTGGACGTGGAAGGGCGCGAACCACGCGGCCACCACCGAAGGCACCGAAGCGACCAAGCAGAAGATGAAGAAGTGCTGGTAGCCGAGCTTTTCTTGAACGTAACCGCTCAGCATGGACGGAATCATCATGCTCCAGCCCATGATGGAGGTCGCGAACGCGTAGTGCGCGGTGCGGTATTTGCCCGGGGACATTTGCTGCATCATGTACAAAATGCTGGCGACGCAGCCAAAGCCGTAGCCGAACTTTTCGATCGTCACCAGCACGGACACCAGCGCGTGACTGGGAGCATGCGCGGAAGCCAAAATTACGTAGCACACGTGCGGCACGTTCATGGCCAACGCCAAAGTCACGATTGAGCGCTTGAGCGTGAGTTTGGCGGCGAACATTCCGCCCAGCAGCGTACCCACCATGAAGCCGACGGTGCCGAAGGAGCCGTAAATGGTGCCCAGCGCTTGATTGGACAAGCCAAGCCCACCCTTTGCGGTCGCGTCGATCATGAACAGCGGCCCCATCTTCTCGATGAACCCCTCGCCGCTCCGATACAGCAGAATGTACAGCAGGCCCAGCCAGATGCCGCGCTTCTGAAAAAAGCTGACCAGCGTCGCCAAGAACGCCTTTAGGGCTTCGACCACGCCTGTCGGCACCTCCGACGAACGTTGGTCGGCGGGCAGCACTTTTAGGTGCCAAGTGCCGAGCAACGCCATCAGTGTGGCCAGCACACCCATCACGATCATCCAGCTGTACTGCCAGGCCTGCAGCTCCGCCGCGGGCCCTTTTGCGCCGCCCAGGCGCTGCTCGAACAAGTAGCCCGTGAGCGTGACTAGTAGCCCCGAAGCCACGACCTTGCCGCCATTCCAGCACAGGCCCTGCATGCCGACCCACGCGGACTGCTCTTTGGCTGTGGTGACTGCCATGTAGGCGCCGTCGGCCGAAATGTCGTGTGTGGCCGACAAAAATCCAGTCACCCAAAAGAAGGCCAGCGTAAGGCCCATGAAATTCGGTAGCGGTAGCGCCAGCGCCACGCTGGCCAACGCTAACGCCATCGCGAATTGGGTACCGAGCACCCAATGCCGCTTGGTCTTGAACATTTCCGTGATGGGCGCCCATGCGAACTTGAGCGACCACGGCAGGTACAGCGACCCCGTGTAGATGCCGATATCGGTGTTCGAGACGCCCAAGTTTTTGTACATGAGCGCCGCAACCACACTAACCGTGACGTAGGGCAAGCCTTCGGCGAAGTACAAAGTCGGCACCCAAAGCGCTGGGTGCGCGCGCCGCTTGGGCGCAGGCGTTGCGGTCGACTCACGCGCTTCGGGGGTTGCCGCGGTCGAGGTGACGCTTTGCATGCACGCCAATGGTATCGAGGCGGCCCGTCACCACACGTTCAAAACTTCTCATTGCGCTGGCCACGATCTACGGCGCGCGACGGTGGCGTCGCGGTCGCCCACGTGGGCCCGGACGGCGACGACGCCAAGTCGCCTGAGCTGCCTTACTTCGACAAAGGTGCCCGTGCCCGTCCCCGACAGTCCGCAGGTCACCGGGCTTGAGCGTAGGCCCTGCCTGCGCGCCCAGCTGGGCGCGGCGCGCGCGGGCTCACGCCCGCGCCAGGAACCTCGGCCTATCAAACAAAGATGCGCGTTGTGTGCGGCTTTTCGGGCACGGGCACCGGAAGGCCGAGGAGCCAACAGCTCCCAGGGGACTGGACCCGCCCTCCGCTTGGCTCCATAGCTCAGCGCGATGGGTGACTTGGAAGGTAAATTCTGTGTCGTCACGGGTGCAAGTTCCGGCATCGGCCGCGTGACGGCAGAAGCCCTGGCTGCGCGCGGCGCTAAAGTCTGGCTGGCGTGTCGCGACGGCGGCAAGGCCGCCCCGGTCGTGCAGGCCATTACGCAGGCCGGAGGGAAAGCCGAGCTCGTGCTGCTCGACCTGAGCGACCTCACTTCCGTGCGCGCCTGCGCGGCGACGCTTTTGTCCAAGGCCGAGCCGCTGCACGTGTTGCTCAACAACGCCGGCTTGGCTGGGCAAAAGCGCCTGACGAAGCAAGGCGTCGAACTCACCTTCGGCGTCAACCACTTAGGCCACTTCTTGTTTACGCAGCTACTGCTACCCAAGCTGCTGGAGCAGCCGCAGAGCCGCGTCGTCAACGTGTCGTCGAAGGCTCACTACCAAGCTTCGGGCATCGATTTTTCAGCGCTGCAACGACCGGGCAAGGGCTTTGGGGCGATCCATGCCTACGCCGTCTCCAAGCTTGCCAACGTGCTCCACGCCAAAGAGCTGGCCCGGCGCTACGGCGCCCAAGGCTTGCACGCTTGCTCGCTGCACCCGGGGGTGGTCGCAAGCGACGTTTGGCGAGAGGTCCCGCAACCTTTTCGCGCGCTGCTCAAGCTGCGCATGATTTCGAATGAGCAAGGCGCCAAAACTTCCTTGTACTGCGCCACCAGCCCAGCAACTTTGACGCAAAACGGCCTCTACTACGACGACTGCCGCGAAAAACAGCCGTCTCTGGCGGCGCAAAACGCCGAGCTCTCGCGCGAGCTCTGGGAGAAAAGCAGCGCTCTTTGCGAGGGTTAGGAGCTTTGCCAAAAGC
>JAYUYU010000903.1:0-3302 GCA_043752365.1 Myxococcales bacterium
GCGCTACCTCCGCTACCGGCCGATCCGGCGCTACCTCCGCTACCAGCCATGGGAGCGCCACCGCTCGAGCTCGCTCCCTGGTCACCACCTTGATTGATGGCGGTGGGCTGCTCGCTCGCAGTCCCGGCCACCCCGCCTGAGCCAGCAGCGCTCGCTTGGCCGACACCAGCTCCGCCCCCCGCCGCTGCACTGGCGGTAGGACTCGACTCGGAGGCTACGCTGCTGCACGCCGCGAGGACTCCGCAAGAGACGAGCGTCGCGATCCTTCTCGCTATCCCAACGCTTTGCACGGGAGGGTTGCGCGACATTGCCGTGACGCTCAGCAAGCTGCTGGCCGCAAGGAATCTCATTCGTAGTGGCTCACATGAACCCGCTGACGCCGCCCTTGCAGAAGCTGGCAGTACCGAAGGCGGCGACGTCGGTGAAGCCGAGGGCGTGCAGGGTCGAAATCAAAACGTCATTGTGAGCAAAGTTGCTGCCGCCACCGCGGTCGCTCAGATCGTTCGTCTTCAGCACGCGCCCCGTTGCGACTCGGCCACCGCCGGACCCCGCCATGATGAACGAGTGATTACCATTGGAATGGTCCCAAGACTGAACGCTGCCATAGAGCGCAATACTCTGGTCGAGCAGGTTTGTCTCACCCGCCGGGATCTCGCTCATGCCTACCAGTAGCCTTGCGTAAAATTCCATGATGCGGCTTTCGAGGCGCACGTGCCACAGATCGCCTTTCGGATCTTCGGCAGCACGGTGCCACAGATCGTTGTGGTATTCGGTCTGTTCAAGCGTGGCCCGCAGCGCCGCCGGAACGAGCTGGTCGCCATTCTTCCACAGGCCGGGCTTCATCCCCTGGCTACCCATGTGTCCGAGATGAAAGCCCAGGACTGGCCGCAGTCCACAGCGCATCGTGGCGAGCAGCACGTCTTGCGCCAACTCGATGCGATCGAGGATGTTCTGCTGCTGCTCATTGCTGTCGGGCGGCTCAGTAGGCTCCGGCATGCGCACGCAATTTTTGCCGGGATCGACCGGTGTCGCTGACAGCTTGAGCTCGAGCTCGCGAAGCGCGGTCTCGTGCGCCTCGAGCGCCTGGCGCTGCTCGCCGGAGAGCACTTGGCTCAGCGCCAGCGTGTCCTGCCGCGTGCCGTCGAGAATGCTCTTGGTCAGTTGTCGGCGCTTTTCGGCGGTGAGCTCCGCGGGATTGGGGCCGCTTGTCACGGGTGGCAGTGAGCCGAACACTTCCTCCCAGGCTTTGTGTGGCGAAGCAACTTCGTCCACGTACGTAACCGCTCCACCCGGTTGTCGGCGCCAGCTGATGCGGTCTCCGTTCTTGCTAACACCATCGCTGGGGTTGCGCGGTGGGCAGATGTTCAGCGGCGTGGTGTTCCACTTTTCGGCAACGTACCAGTCCAATGTCTCGTTGGTCGCGGGCGCAACGCTGTCGTCACCCCGCAGGTCGGAGTACTCGATCAAGCCCCCGCTGAATAGCGTGACCGAAGAGTGATGCCAGTCCGCGGCCATGGAGCCTGGAACCTGCGTGCGCATGGCCAGCTGCTCGTACCCGCACAAGAAATTCAGCGACTGCTTGATCGGTTCAAAAGGTTTCAGCGCGTCGGGCAGAACGAGCCCATTCGCGCTGGTTTGGGGTACCCACAGCTCGGGGCGATTGTGCGGGTACATGCCCTGAGTCTTCGACATCAACAGGAAGCACGGTGGCGTCTTGACCTCGTCGGCCAAGGCTCGCGCTGTGTCGACGAATGGTCTGAGCACCAAGTACGCGAGCGGCGAGAGCAAGAGAGATCGTCGGTTTCGGCGCCATCTTTCCATGATCGGGTTTCCAGTCGGTTAGTAGCGTGCGCTCGTTGTTTCGTCGGTCAGCAAGGCCAGAACCAGCGCGTTGACGTCGCCGTCTGCAACGAAGCGGCTACGCATGTCGCTCAGAGCCAAGTGCTCCGTCGAGTAGGCGCTCCGGTCCGTGAGCGCCGTGTGCAGTGAGGCCAAGAAGCATTCGCGCGCTTGTTTGGAGCTTCCGAGCAAGGCGCCAAGCTCCTGAGCGCCGGAGAACGGCGCGCCTGGGCCGTCCATGGTCGGGGGGTAGTTCCCCGCGCCCGTGAGCGGCGTAGCTCCATCGGTAGGTGAGAATCGCCCGATCGCGTCATACTGTTCGAGACCGAAGCCGAGGCCGTCAATGCTGCCATGGCAGCCCTGACATCCCCCCGAAGCGTGCGCAGCGAGCCGCTCCCGCTGGGTTGCGTTTGGCCCAACTTGGACCGCTTCGAGCGGCGGAATGCCGGGGGGCGGCGCGCCGGTCGGGTTGCAAAGCAGCTTCTTCAGCACGAACACGCCGCGCTTCACCACGCCCGCTTCTTGAGTGCGGGCGAGCATCGAAAGCAGGGCGGCATTCGTCAAGATCCCCGAGCGCTGCTCCTGCGGGCTCGTCGGCAAGAGCTGAAAGCCTTCGGACGCGGTCGTGAGCCCGTACAGCGGTGCGTTGAGCCTGTTCACCCAAACCTCGGAGTTCGTCATGAGGCGGGAGAACGAATCCGCTCCCCGCGTCGTGACCGCGTGCTGCAGCGTAAGGGTGAGCTCTTCGCCGGCCGCGGCGCGCACGTCCTGGGCAAATAGCGAGGCCAGCGCCGGGCTCTTCACCGCGTCGAAAAGCTCGGTGAAATTTGCGTAGCGCTCCGCGATCCGCCGATACAGCCGCGTCGTCCGGGGGTCGCTCAAAAGCGCTTCGGCCGTGGCCCCGCTAGCGAGAGCCGCCGGACCTCCGAGCGCGTCGAGCGTGGCGGCGTTAGGCAGCGAGCTCCACAGGGCTAGAGTCCAGCGGGACAGCCTGAAATGAGACTCCTCGGGTGGAGTCGGAGCCTTTTCGGTGGGGAACAGGAAACCCGGAGCGAGCAGCAACGCCTTGACGACCGCTTCGTAACGCTCGGCCTCGGGTAGCCCCTCCGCCAAGGTGTAGTAGCCCTCGAAGCGCGCAAGCTCCGCTGAAGTCAGCTTTCGCTGCACCAGCAGCTTGCCCACGCTCTCGGCGAGTGAACGCGCGCACGCGGCGCCGCTGAGGCTCTGGCTGGCACACTGTGTAGCCAGCGCTCCAGGCGGGGTGAACGCTCGCTTCGCCACGGTGCTCGCGTAGTCCCAAACGCCCTTTGCGTACTGGTTGGGGTCGAGATTGACGTCGACTGCGGAGCTCACCGGAATGCTGCTAAGGTCGCTCGCAGTCAACGTCACGGCGAACAGGTCGGTAGCGATGGCAGAGAGCTGACCCTTGGTCAGTCGAGCCAGCGGCCGCCGAGCATCGGGCG
>JAYUYU010000904.1:0-3300 GCA_043752365.1 Myxococcales bacterium
CAGCCGGCGACCTGCTGCAGCTGCGCGGTGTCATTCAAAACCTGCTTGGCGACCGATTGCGCTGCCGCCGCGTACAACTCGACACCACGTTCCGACGTCGAGACTAGCGCGGCACCCAGCTCATCGAACCCGGCAATACGCGCGTCCATCTCGAGGTCAGGCACGCTGACGGAGCTGCCGAAAATGTCTTGAATCGTGCTGCGGTACTGCAAGGCCGTGAGCCGTTGCAGTCGAGCAGTGAACGGAGTTCCGGCTGCAGCTGATGCCGGTGTCTCCGGGGTGCTCGTCCCTGGCAGGGACCCAGAATTTCCGCCGGCCGCGCCCAGCCCGCCGGAGCTTCCGCCGCCAGAGCTTCCGCCGCCAGAGCAGGATGAGAGCAGTAGCGCAAGGAGCAGCCAACGCGATGGGATGAGAAAATTCATGCGAAGGTCTCGTTCACGACCGTAGGCCAACATCCAAAAAACGGCTGAACCCGAGCTAGCGGGTGCGAGCAACCTGATTGCGACTTGCGCGTTAGGACGCAGGCCAGCAGCTTCGCGGTTCAAAAACTTTCGAACGGCGTGGGGCCCTTCGACGGAGCAACGCCCACGTCAGGCCGAGAGCTAGAAGGGCGCGTCGCCTTGCTGTTGCGCGTTTTCTGGAATTTTGAAGAGACACGAGAAGACGGCTGCGCACGAGACGACGACTGCTGGGGACAGCTCAATTCGTTGAGCCACCTGCGCACTAGCGCACGTCCTACGCAGCCATGATCCGAACGCGTCATGGGTACGTGCTTCTTCTTGCCTCGGGCGTCGCCTGCTCCGCTCAACCGGTCGACCCAGACGGGACCGGCGCCGCGGGGCTGGCTGGCTCGGCCTCTGGGGCGCCGACGGACGCGACTTCTGGAACAAGCGGGGCGCCAAATTTCGCTGGAGGTGCTGCAGGCACCGCGCCGGCCACTGGTGGGACACCGGCGGTCGGCGGCCTCGGCGGAGCTCCCGCAGCTAACGCAGGGCAGGCCGGCGCGCACGCCGGTACCGCTGCGGCAGGCGCCGCCGGTGTTGGCGGCGGAGCGGCCGGCAGCGCCACCAGCGTGCCAGTCAATTTGGCGCTCAATCACTGTGACAAGGCCGGGTGCACGGCGCAATGGACCAATGATCCGTGCAACGCCTTCGATGGCGACCTGACCACGGCCACCGGCTCAGCCAAGTCGTGGGACAGCTCGCTTGGCACCTTGGCCGTCGATTTTGGTGCGGTGCGAGCGGTCACGAAGGTGGTGGTCTCGTTCGAGGACAACGCCGATCCCAACCCCGGCTATGCGCTCGAGGGCTCGAGCGATGGCCAGAGCTGGACGCTGATCAGGGACGTCACGAATCCGAGCTTGGTCGACACCCAGGTCGACCTGAAAGCGTCGTACAGGTACCTGCGCGTACATAGCAAACAGTTCTTTTTCGACCCTTGGTGGATGCACAGCGTCCGCGAGGTGGAGGTGTGGTGATGAGCAGTCTCATCAAAACTAAGTTGCTACGGACACTGCCTCTCTGGCTGAGTCTGCCGCTCGTCGCCCCTTCTGCCCGCGCCGAATCCAACGCGCCGACTTACCTAGCCCACTCCGGTCTGGTCGCCGCAGTTGCGAGCGCGAACGTCAACATTGCCCTGCACAAAGCCGTTTTGAGCGGTGCGATTCGGTACGTGGGGCCTGGCCCAGACAACGCAAACGCTACGGAGCACCCAGAAAACGCTTTCGATGGCGACGACAGCACTTCGACGGGCAAAACCGGCAACGTCACGGTCGATCTGGGTGCGGTCTACGTCGTCGACAGAGTGGTCGTAAAGTTCGCATCCGCGCCGAACAAGTACTCGGTCGCTTGGTCTCCGTACATGGGAACCAGCAATTTGCCACCCACCTACGACCTGACCACCGGCCTGGGTCACGTGCCCGAAGCGGAGAGCGCCAACCAAGAGTATCGGGACGTAGCGTGGCTCAACGACGTGCAGAAGGTCGACGATCGAAAGTTACCGGCCCAACCGACGCGCTTCCTCAACTTCCATTTCAACCCGATTTACAATGGTAGCTGGACCAGTGTCAGCATCAGTGAGATCGAAGTCTACGGTTATCCGTACGTGGGGGCTGCAGGCGACCATGCGTACTTGAGTCGCAAAAACTGGGTACCGACCGGCTATGCCGACGCGGCGCCGAACGGTGAAGGGCCGACGATTGGCTTCAGCATCGACGGCGGGATGACCAACCCGTGGCGCCCACAAACCGACGCCGCGCCCGGGCAATGGTTCCAGGTCGATTTGGGAGCGTCAGTGTCCTTCGATCAGATCGACGTGCTGTTCGCAATAGGTGCCGGCGTAGGGGCTGCCAGCTCCATCAACGTCTTTGCCAGCGACGACCCAACGAGCTGGGGAGCTCCGATCGCAAGTCTTGCCTACGGTGAGAGCGCAACCAGCTCCTTTCCCCTGCAAACAAAGCGCTACTTGAAGCTCGAGCAAACGGCGTCCGTCGGCGGCTGGTGGCAAGTCGACGAGCTCAACCTACTGGCGCCAGTCGTCGTTGGATTAGGGGCATCGGGATCCGGGGGGCAGGCCGGTTCGCCAACTGTCGGTGGGGGCGGCGTTGGGGGTATCGCGGGCCACGCAGGTAATGCGGGCACAGCGGACACGGGACTGCCCGGGGGCACGGCTAGTACCGGGGGCGGCGTGGGCAACCTACCGCAGGGCAGCGCAGGGGCGCTGGTCAACAGCAGCGAAGCGCCGAAGGCGTCAGCCGAGCCTGGGAGCTGCCAACTCTTACGTCCCCGAAGTGGCGGCCTCGCCACGTGGACATTGATTTCGCTTACGGCACTCGCTGTTGGCCTTCGTCGTGGCAGACGTCAAGCTGCAACCCCGGGGTAGGGTGCACGCGGCGTTTGCGCCGACGAAGGACTCGCGCGGCCGCTAGCGCTCGGCGCTAGCTCCAAACGCTTCGACTTCACTGACATTGATTGGGCCAGCCGGCGACGGCTCGAACACGAGCTTCAAATACCTGGTGGTGTAGTTTGCACGCACCAAGTTATTGACGAGGCTGGGAAAGGCGCGAGCCATGTATAGCGTCTGCTGGCGGGTCCACGCCGTGCCGTCCGCCGACGTCTCGATGTGATAGACGAAGGCATCGCGAATCGAAGCAAACTTGACGTTCATCAGCGAGACCGAAAAGGCACCGCCCAAGTCGACTACTAGGTCATCGGTAACAGACACGCTCGTCGAGTCATCGCCGTCGAAAGCCGCTTCCGCTTCCGGCATCGTAGCGGGCGACGCCGACCTTACACTGGCGAT
>JAYUYU010000905.1:0-19292 GCA_043752365.1 Myxococcales bacterium
GGCGAAGCCTTCTGGGAATGGGGTATTCCGACGGCCGCCAGCGTGGCGCTCTGTGCGCCTCACGCCTTTCGCGGCATCTTCGCCACGGGCGGCGTCAGCAGCGGATTGGACATCGCCAAGGCCATCGCGCTCGGCGCAAGCGCAGGCGGCATCGCGCGCCGCGCGCTCCAAGCGGTCGAAGCGGGCGGCAAGGCTGGCGGGCTCGCTTTCTTCGAGCGCATCGAAACCGAGCTGCGCGCGGCCATGCTGCTGACCGGCTCACAGAACTTGAAGGCGCTAGCCCAAGCACCACGCATCATCACCGGCGAGCTCTCGCAATGGCTCGCCCTCGGCACACGCTAGGCGAGCGAGATCGAATCAACAGGAGACGGATCGCTGAGTTGGCGTCGCGTCGCGACCGCTGCGGCCTGGATACGGGGAGCGCAGCAGAGAAGACTTTCGGCTCCCAGCGGAGGGCGGGAAGGCGGGAAGCTTTTTGGGGGTGACGTGGTCTCAGGGTCCAACCCCATCGGGAAAGCCCTTCTCCGTTCGCGAAAGTCACTTCGACCTCGAAGTCACTTCCACGACTTGCAAAAAGTCACTTCGACCTCGAGGTCACTTCCCACGACTTGCAAAAAGTCACTTCGACCTCGAAGTCACTTCCCACGACTTGCAAAAAGTCACTTCGACCTCGAAGTCACTTCCCACGACTTGCAAAAAGTCACTTCGACCTCGAAGTCACTTTTGGCGTTGGGAGGGGTCGTGCCGGACGACTAAAGCGAGAAAACAGGGGAGATGGGCCGCGGGGAGATTTCCAGAAGAGGGATGGGGATGGGTCCACTGGCCCCAAGATGGCCGAATTTTGCAGCCAACAGAGCTGAGACCAATGCTGAGCCGCCTCCTCGCGTGCCTGTTGTCTCGCTGCTCGATCGCGAATCGACGACACGCGGCTAGATGGAGAGGCCCGGTTGCGCTCGGTGCGACGCCGCCCAGCTGGGCGGCGAGATAGGCCTACCCCAGGCTCACTTCTCGTCGTCTTCCGTGACGGGTGGCGGCGGGTGAGAGTGCGCGGGTGAGGACTGGCGCGTTTGGTACGAGAGGTTCGAAGCCTCTTGGTACAGCTCTTTGGCGCCCGGAAAATCTGGTTTCTTGCGCATGAGCGCGACAAGCTGCTGGATCGCCGCCAGCGGTGGGAGCGAGCCCTCATACAGCTCCAGCTTCACCCGCGCCACGACGTAGGCCTCGTCGGTGCGCGGCACCTGGGAAAGCTCGGCGCGCGCAGCGTCGAGGTCTCCAGCGTCGAGCAGGCTATGGATGCTGGCCGGATCCTGAGCGGTCATGGACCAGGCATCTTAGTCCGACTTTGGCCAGCCAGCGCCGCCACGGTGCTGGCCAGAGGAAGCGCGCTGACCGACATGTATAAGCATGTATAAGCATTTAACTACATTCAACCACTTAGTAGTAAGCGGCAACGCGATCCATGCTTACAGGAGCTTCCCGAGCGCCCGTTCCTGACGTCTATACTGGGAGACTCGTCATGACGAAGGACAGGAAGAGCGGCCCCACGGGCAGCGACGCGCCGGGGCCCGACCTCAAGACCGAGCGCGATCAGTTCCTGAAGAAATTCTCGGGCGGCGCCAAGCTGTCCGAAGAGTTCTTGCGCGAGGTCGAGCAACTGCAGGAGCGACTACGCCAACTTGAAACCGAGAACGCCGGCTTGCGAGCGAAGGTCGAAGCGGATGATGCTATCCGCGACCTGCTCGCCAAGATCGATCGACTCGAGACCGAGAAGCGCGAATTACTCAGTCGCTACCACCGCGTCGAAGAGGTAAACAGCGAATTTACCGCGCGAGTACAGGAGGTCGAGAGCGAGTTCGCCAACCTGGCCAACCTGTTCGTGGCCAGCAATCAGCTGCATTCGAGCCTGTCCCCTCGTGGGGTTACGAGGCGCATTAAAGAAGTACTAGCGCAGCTGGTCGGGGCCGAATGCTACTGCATGTACCTCGCCAACGGCGACAGCACGGAGCTGGTCCCCATCGCCTATGAAGGCGTGGCCGGGAGCGCGCTCACGCCGGTCAAAATCGCCGGCTCTGACCTTGGCCAAGCCTTGGTGAAGGGCGAGGCTTCCGTCAGCGATCAGGATCCGACGGCCGGTACGGTCCAGCGCCCGGCCGCCATCATTCCTCTGACCGTCGACGAGAAGACGGTGGGCGTTATCGCCATCTTCTCCACCCTGGCGCAAAAAAAACGCTTCGACACGGTGGATTTCGAGCTATTCAAGCTACTTGGGCAACACGCCGCGGCAGCGCTCGTGAGCGCGAGCCTGTTCGCGCATACCGACCGCAAGCTCCCCGGGCTAGAAGCATTCCTCGACCTCAGCGTTTGACACGACCATGGCCGAATACTCCTGCTTGATTGTCGAAGACTCGCCGATGATGCGGCAGCTTCTGGTGTTCGCGCTAGCGCGCGTACGCAACCTTCGTGTGACAGAGGCTGACGACGGCGTGGATGGCCTGCGCAAGCTGGCGTCCGCTCGCTACGACATCATCGTCACCGACATCAACATGCCGATCATGGACGGGCTCAAGCTCGTCAAGCGCGTGCGCAGTGATCCGATTCACAAAGACACGCCGATCATCATCATCACGACCGAAGGCTCACAAGAAGACCGCCAGCGCGCGCTGCAGCTGGGAGCCAACGCCTACATCACCAAGCCGATTCAGGCTCCACAGGTGATAGCGACGGTCAAAGAATTGCTGAAGATAGACTGACGCGCCTCCCGCTGTCAGCCTTCGGGGGCGAGGCCTAGCCATTGCGACCAGACCCTCAAGCCAGGCCGCCTGCCAAGTTCGGGTTCTTGGCGAGGCTTTCGCGAGGACCGAAGCGGAGCGTACTTGAGTACGTGAGCATCGGACCGCAGCGAAAACGAAGCCAAAACCCGAAATCGGCAGGCGTGGTCAACAGCTAGCGAGGCGGCGACGGCATGACCTGGATCAAGATTTGCGGCCTGACGAACGTTGACGACGCCGAACACGTCGTGCGTTCGGGTGCCAACGCCATGGGGCTGAACTTCGTGCACGGCTCGAAGCGGCGCGTGACGTTCGAGCAAGCCCGCCCCATCGTCGACGCCGTGCGCGGGCGCATCGAGCTGGTGGCGGTGGTGGCCGATCCGACCGACGCCGAAGTGAAGCAGCTGCGCGAGGAGCTGGGCATCGAATGGCTACAGCTTCACGGTGACGAGCCGGCCGCGCGCGTGTCGCGGCTCTTGCCTCACGCCTTCAAGGCGTGCGCCATCCAAGAGGCCGCCGACGCCCGCCGCGCCGCGAGCTTCTCGGGGGAGCGGCTGCTAGTCGACACCAAGGTGTCGGGCGCCTCCGGCGGTACCGGCAAGGTCTTCGATTGGCAGCTGGTGACCGATTTGGCGGCGAGTCGCCAGCTGATCTTGGCCGGCGGTCTGACGCCGAAGAACGTCGCCGCCGCCGTTCGCGTGCTCGCACCGTGGGGCGTCGACACGGCGAGCGGCGTCGAGCTGGTACCGGGCGTCAAGGATGCCGAGCTGGTAACCGCGTTCGTGCTAGCCGTTCGCAGCGCGGTTTGAACGTATGGCTTGCTAGCCCCGGCTGCTAGCTAAGAGGACACGGTCAGCGGCACAGCCAGCTGCTCGACCTGGATGCCAAGCTGCGAGGTCGTGATGATGGTCGCGGCGGCGTGATCGCCCGACGGAGCTTCGCCGACCGAGCCGACGTTGACGATGCGAACGTCGGCCACGCTGCGATCGAAGGGCACGTGGCTGCCACCGCACACGATGATGTCGCCGGGCTCGTCGCCCAAGAGTGCGAGCATTTCTTCGTCGCTCATGTTGATATCGAAGGGTTCGGTCGGGTCTGCCGGGGAGCCGTGGACGACCAAGAGCGTGTGCCCGGATTCAATCGGCAGACGCGCGACGGGAGGCAGCTGGCCCAGGCGCGCCACGATGATGTCACCCAGCTCGCGGTGCGCTTTGCGCAAACGGTCGATACGGGCGCGCTCGGACTCGACGGTAGCGCTGAGCTTTTCGGGATCAATCGCGGCCAGCGCGCGGTCGCCCATGCCCTGGGTACAGAGCGCGCGATGTTGAACCAAAATTTTCCAAACCTCGAGCGGCTCGGGCCCGGGGAAGCACAGGTCACCGCACGCGATGATCTGGTCGAAGCCGTAGCCTTCGGCCTCGCGGATCACCGCGCGCAGCGCCGCTGCATGACCGTGGATATCCGAGACGCACAGAAAGCGCATGCCCTGTTTCACTAGAGCTTGGTTGGCCGTAGGACAAGGGAGGTATGCTGGCCAGCCCGTCAGCTCGGCCACTTCGGCCCTCAGTCCTGGATGTCCAACGACCTCGAGCGCCTCGCTTTCCACCTCGACCCCGAGCGAGCGGCGGCCATTTCCCGCGATCTTCGAGGCCTACCGGGGGCCGACTTGGGTTTGGTGCTGGGGGCCGCCTACCCGGTCCTCGTCCCGCAGCGCCCGGCCCTGCTGGAGGCCGTGGCCAGCTTGGCCCGGGAAGGCCTGACCACGCGGCGGCTCCGGCTCGACATCTTGGGCCGGCTGAACGACGCCGTTGCCGGACAGTCCACGGGCGAGGACTGGCAGCGGGCGCTGCAGCGAGCGGTCTGGCTCGAAAAGGTACGCATCGCCCTGCGCGAGGTGCTGCCGCCGAAGCTGGGCGGGGCGGAGCTGCCAGAAACCGCTCGCGAGCTCTCGGAGCTGGCTGACGCCGTGGTGGAAGTCGTGGTGGCCGAAGCCACCGAGCACGTCACGGCCCGACTCGGCGCGCCCTTCCACGAGGGTGGCAGCGCCGCCAAGCTGTGCGTGCTCGGCATGGGCAAACTCGGCGGCCTCGAGCTCAACGCCGGCTCGGACATCGACATCGTGTTCGTCTACGACAGCGACGACGCGCGAGGCGACGTCTCGCCCCACGATTTTTTCACGCGCGTCGTGCGCCGCGCCGTCTCGCACATCGAGAGCACGGCTCCCGAAGGCATGATCTTCCGCGTTGATTTGCGGCTGCGCCCCGAAGGCTCGCAGGGCGCGCTGGTCAACTCGCTGTCGGCTTTCGAGCGCTACTACGAAACCTGGGGACGCCTGTGGGAGCGCGCCGCCATGCTGCGCGCGAGGCCCATCGCCGGCGACCCCGAGCTCGGCGCGGCGCTCGAGCGCGAGGTCTTGGGCCCGTTCGTGTATCGGCGCGAGGTCGACCCCAACATTGCCTCCGGCTTGACCGACATGGTCTTGCGCTCGCGCGCGGAGCTTTCGGCGCACCCCGCACGCGACCTGAAGCTGGGCCCGGGCGGCATCCGCGAAGCCGAGTTTTTCGTGCAAACCCTGCAGCTAATTTGGGGCGGGCAGGAGCCCAGCCTGCGCGTGCGTGGGACCTTGATCGCCCTCGAACGCCTACGGCTGCGCGGCTTCGTCAGCGACCGCGACGCGCGCGACATCGCCCGCGCCTATGTGCTGCTGCGCCGCGCCGAGCACGCCATCCAGTGGGCGACCGGCATTCAAACACACCTGCTGCCCACCGAATCACGCGACGCGGAGCGCCTGGCGCGCACGCTAGGCTACGCTGACGCTGCGGCCTTCATGAGCGAGCTTGCAAGCCTGCGCGGCCGCGTGAGCGAAACCTTCGCGTCACTTTCACCTGGCTCGCGCCGTGAGCCGCTGCGTCACGGAAACTTCGTCGCTCTGCTCATGAACGAAGACGAGCAGACTCCGCTCGACGAGCTGAGCCGTGCCGCCCGCGCGCTGTTCGAAAGCACGGAGGTGCCCGACCATTTGCGCGCCTTGGCCCGACGCCCCGACGGCCTGCTCGGCTCCTTGACCCAGGAGCAACACCCCGGCCTGGCCGATCGGCTGCTGGCGGGGCTGCTCGAATGCCCGGATCCGGAGCAGGCCGCCCGCTACCTGCGCTCGGTCTTTTCGCGTCTTTCGGCGCCTGGCGCCTACGTGGCCGCCCTGGCCGACGATCCGCGCGCGCTGTCGCGCCTGCTCACGGTGCTCGGGTCGAGCGGCTTCGTCGGCGAGTCAATCGTCACCCGGCCCGAGCTGCTCGACGTCGTGCTGTTCGGTCAAGGCTCGGTCAGCGACGTCCACGCGGCGGTCGCTCATCAGCTGCAAGACAGGAGTCGCCAGTTGGACGGCCTGGAGCCGCACGAGCGCGATGAGTCCCTGGTCGGTGCCATGCGACAGGTGAAGAGCCGGGTGCTGGTCGAGGTCGCGATCGCCGACTTGGCAGGTGCGATTGGCACACGGCAAGCGACGCGAACTTTGTCGGCGCTGGCAGACGAAATCATGCGCACGGTCGTGCAGTACTTGCTGGGCGACGCGCAAGGCCTGTGTGTGATCGCCGTTGGCAAGTTGGGTGGGCGTGAAATTGGCTACGCCTCAGACCTCGACCTCATGTTCTTGTACGAGCCCAGCGCTGCGCCGAACCCCGACGAAGCAGCAGCGTACTACTCGCGCTATGCGCAACGCATCATTCGCATGCTGTCCGAGCCGCACGCCGGAGGGCCCGGTTACGTGATGGATACGCGCCTGCGCCCGTCGGGCTCGCACGGCTTGTTGGTCGCGTCGCTGCGTTCCTTCGCGAGCTACCACGGCCTGCAGGAAACCGAGGCCGGCGCCGAGCGCCCTGCCGGCTTCGGTGGCGGTTCGGCTTGGGAGCGCCAAGCCCTGATTCGCGCCCGATTCTGCGCCGGCGATCCGCTGCTGGGCGTGCGCGCCATGAACATTGCCACGCTCGCCGCCTACGAGGGCGGGCCGCCGCTGCCAGCAGAAATGCACCGCCTGCGGCTGCGCATGGAGCGCGAGCTGGGCCGCGAGCGACCGACACGCAAAGAGCTCAAGGTCGGCCGCGGCGGGCTGCTCGACATCGAGTTCTTGGCGCAGTGGCTGCAAATGAAGCACGGCAGCGACGTGCGCGTACGCACGCCCGACACCGGCGAGGCGCTCGAAGCCCTCACCGCAGCCGGCTATTTGCCGCGCCCGGACTACGAACGCCTGCGCGACGCCTACCGCTTCTTGCGGCGGCTGGAGCAGCGCATTCACGTGCATCGAGGCGACGGCACCAATTGGGTCGACTCCCAAGCGCTCGGTCTATCGGGCCTGGGTCGACAAATGGGCTTTCAACGCAGCCCCACTCGCAGCGCCGGCGAGCAGTTGTTCGAGCGCTACGTCACCGTGACCGACACCGTGCGCGCCTGCTACCTACGCCTGCTGGGCCTGCCAGCCTAGCGCGCTCGTTGGCAAGGGCGCTCACTTCTTGGTCGGCACGGAGCGCGGCAGCGCGCCTGGCGGATCATCGTCGTCGACGTCGGCGTTCGCCTTGTTGTCGTCGCGTTTGACGAGGCCAATCACCACACGCTTCTTGGTGCCGTCGAGGGTCAGCTTCCGAGTCCAGTAGCCGTCGCGCACGATCTGGACCTTGACTGGCGAGCCCTCTTTTACCTTCACGCTGACCGGCATTTGGCCCAAATCTCTGTCACCGAACAGCACGCGCGCGTCCAGCGGGAACAGCACCAGCGCCACCTCGCGCTCGGGAGCGCCGTCGTCGACCTCCGCGGCGGAGGCAAGCGGTGGCGGCAGCGGGCGCGGCGGGGCTTGCGTCGCACTGGGCGACACCGCCTGAGGGCGATGCCGTGAGAACCAAAAAGCACCGACAGCCACCAGCACGAGCAACAACAGTACCAGCGGCCAAGGCACGCCGCGGCCCGCTACTGATCCGGGCGCGGGCGCAGAGGCCGGCGCGATCTCCGGCAGGGTGACGACGTCCTCTTGGGCGGTGGGCGGCGGCAGCGCGACGCCAGCTCGTGCCTCTGCCCGCACCGGCATACCGGCGGCAAGCCGCGCCAAGTCGGCCGCTAGCTCTGCCATGCTGGCATAGCGCGCTTCCAGATCTTTCTGCAGGCACTTGTCGACGATCGCCTCGAACTCCGTCGACACATCGGGTTTGCGCACCGACAGTGCCTCGGGCGCTTCGTTGGCGTGCATCGACAACACAGCGATTGCGTTCTCGCCCGAGAAAGGCACGCGACCGCAGGCCATTTCGTACAGCATCACGCCCAACGCGTAGACGTCGGTGCGACCGTCGGTGGCTTTGCCTAACGCTTGCTCGGGCGACATGTACGCGGGCGTACCGAACACTGCGCCGGCTTGCGTCAAGCGCGCTTGACTGACCCCGAATTTGGCGATGCCAAAATCGAGGATTTTCACGAAATCTTCGTCTCCCTCGCGGTCACATAAGAAAATGTTGTCGGGCTTCAGGTCGCGGTGAACGATGCCGGCCAGGTGCGCCGCGTTCAGCGCCTCGGCGATTTGCACGCCGATCTTCGTGATGCGCTCGAGCGGTACCGGGGACCACCCCTCGATGAGCTCCGCCAACGAGCGCCCCTCGAGGTATTCCATGACCATGTAGGCGGTGCCGTCCGGCAAGCGGCCAAAATCGTAGGTCTCGACGATGTGCTGGTTGCCAATCGACGTGGCAGCCGTCGCTTCTGCGTTGAAGCGCTGGATCGCCTCGGCGTCGGAGGCCAAATGGGCGCGCAGCGCCTTGACGGCCACCAGCTTGCCCACCGCCGCGTGCCGCGCACCGTAGACAATGCCCATCGACCCTACGCCCAGCACGTAGTCGATTTGGTAGCGACCGTCGATCAACTGCCCCGTCAGGTTCTCCCTGTCGGTGACCGACGACGAAGGCGGCGGCTCCGGCGACTCCAACTTCGGCAGCGTGGCATGGACCCCCTCTAGGTCGTTGTCGGTAAGGACGGCGTCGTAGCTCTGGCGCTCTTCGTCGTCAGCGCCCTCTACCAACAACAGCGCGCGGCGCTTGGCCGGCGTTGGGTTGCTGGGCGGCAACGTTTTCTCCGACTCGGCGCGGGGGCGCACGCGCGTTTCGGTGCCGGAGCGCGAAGGCTCGGTATCGTGAACGGGAGAGCTCGGCTTTTCGACGCTCATCTCTGGGCCGCGAGCAAGCGCGCAGCGTCGAGCGCGCCGTACGTGAAAATGATGTCGGCGCCCGCTCGACGCAAACACAACAGGCTCTCCATCAGGCAGCGTTCGTAGTCCAGAAAGCCTCGCTCGGCCGCCACCTTCAACATCGTGTACTCGCCGCTTACGTGATAGACGGCGACAGGAAGTGACGTGAGCTGCCGTACGCGCGCGATCACGTCGGCGTAGGGCAAGCCGGGCTTCACCATCAGAATGTCGGCGCCTTCGGCCTCGTCCAGTCGCACCTCGCGCTCGACCTCGCGCAGATTCGCCGGATCCATTTGGTACGTCTTCTTGTCGCCGCTCTTCGGGGCGGAATCGAGCGCGTCGCGAAACGGTCCGTAGAATGCCGAAGCGTACTTCACGCAGTAGCTCAAAATGGAAACCTGAGTGTGACCGGCGGCGTCCAACGCTCCACGAATCGCGCGCACGCGACCGTCCATCATGTCGGACGGTGCCACCACGTCGGCGCCGGCCTCGGCGTGGGACACCGCCATGGCCGCCAGAATGGGCAGCGTCACGTCGTTGTCGATCCGCCCGTCGATCACCACACCGTCATGGCCATCTGACGAATAAGGGTCGAGGGCGACATCGGTGCAGACCAAGAGTTCCGGCAGCGCGTGCTTGAGCGCACGAATGGCGCGTTGCATCAAGCCCTCCGGGTTGAGGCTTTCGCTACCGCGCGGGTCTTTCACGTCATCGCTCAAAGCTGGGAACAGGTCCACCGCCGGCACCCCTAGCGCCAACGCCTCCCGCGCCAGCTCGACGGCCAAGTCAACGCTGAGCCGCGCCTGGCCGGGCATCGAAGCGATGGGCGTGCGCTGCCCCTGACCCTCTTGCAGGAAGAGCGGCAACACCAAGTTGCCCGGCGTGAGAAAAGTCTCACGCGTCATCGCGCGCATGCCAGCGCTCTTACGGTTCCGTCGCGGTCGAGACAGCATCAACACCAAAGGTAGCCTCGGGCCCAAGCCGGCGAAAAGGAAAACGCACGCTGGGGAGTGCCCGATACGGCTTTTTCAATCAGCTCTTCCGGACGCTCTCGAGCGATAGATCTAGATTTTCCTCGTCGCACTGCGCGGACAGCTCGCGCCGCAGCTCGGCGAGCACGACTTCAGACGGCACTTGCAGCTCGGCCTCGAGCACGAACATGGGCGTACCACTCAGCGGCGCGTACGCCAGATGTGATTCGAGCGACGCCACGTTCACGCCCCGGCGCGCCAGAATTTCGCTAATCCTGAGCACGATGCCTGGCCGATCGAAGCCCGTGACACTTATGCGGTAAGGCAGAAATTCTCTGCGCTGGCCGCGCCCGGTCCGCTTGGAGAGCACGCGCAAACCAAGCTTTTCGCCCAGTGGCCCGGCCGCCTTCTCGACGGCCGCGGCCGCTGCCTCCGGGCCGGAGACCAACAGCAGCAGCGCGAACTCCCCGCCCAAGATGGCCATGCGGCTATCTTCCAGGTTGGCGCCTGCGCCATGAATGGCCGAGGCAATTTCACTCACTAGGCCGGACCGGTCGGGCCCCACGGCGGTGAGCACTAGGTACGATTTGTCGCTCGAGTCTGACGGCACGGCCGGCAAGCTACCAGACTTCGTGACCGTTCAGAGCACTCCGAGAAAGCTCAAAAAGTCCCGAGCAGTTTGCGCGCTCTTGCCCTGCCGTTTGCGCCGCTTTTGGGCTTGGTTCCAGTCCGCGACGCGCGCTTGGTAGCGGGCCGTCGCAGTCTCGTGCCGGGTGTGCAGGTCTTGCACCACACCAGGGTCGTTCTTGCCGTCGAGCTCGTACTGGCAATCAGTCGCTTGAATCAGCTGCAAGCGACGCAGCTTGCCATCCTTCGTGTAGGTAGGGTCGAACGGGAAGATGCGGCAACCGAGCGGCCTGCTGCCATAAATCGTGCAGCGATCGTCGGTGCCCAAGTAGTGACAGCCCCCCTTGCCTTGGCGCATGACCATCACGCGCTTGCCCTGCCTCAGGCGCACGAATGCCTCCGGCTCGTCATCCATGTCGATGCCCATGCGATCGACCCAGCGCACGAACTCGACGGCTTCATCGCCTGTTTGCTTCGTGATGCGGGCCACGTCTTGATCAGTCAACGGCAAAAGCGGGTCCTTGCAACAGTTGCCGCAGCCCGTGCACCTGAAGTTTAAAAAGCGTTCGCCCGTCGCCATGCCAGGTGCTGACTAACACGTCGGCCTGCCCGCGCTGTCGGCAAAGCGCCCTCCTAACCTGACAGAAACGTATCCGGGGGCGGAAAGAATCCTAGCAACTGGGGGGGGGCGGGACCGAAGGGACGCCATGCAAACCGCGAACGCCACCGTGCCCCTTTCCCTCATCCTGCTTGGCCTAGCGTCCACCGGCTGCGGGCAAGCCCCACACTCTTACCCAACGGACTTACCCGAAAGCGACGGAGGCGCAGGCCCTCTTGCAAGCACGCGAGGGCCGCACCGTCTGGGTGAAACGTCCCGTGCCCACGCGGGCAACACCGCCAGCCTAGAAGGTTCGGCCGGCGAAGGCGGCGCTGCAGACCCGGGCGGTTTCTTAGCCGACGCGGCTCGCAACGTCGGGGGCGCCCCGGACGGCTCGGCGGACCCGACAGCCGACCCGCCCGGAACGGACATCACCCCACCCCACGTCGTTCGCATACAGCCGGAAAACGGCGCAGTCGGCGTTCGGGCAACCTCCGCAATCGTCATCGAATTTAGCGAACCTATGGAGCGCGAGGCAACGGAACGCGCCTTCGCCTCGCACAACCTGCCTGGCGTCCCCCAGATGGCCTGGAACGACGCGGGCACCATCATGACGGTCACGCATGGCGCTCCGCTCGAGTACGCAAAGGCCTCTGTCACCGACCTCGAGCCGCTCGAGCTTACCGCAAAGACTTACGACTACGCGCTCACCGGGCTCGCCAGCGATCGCGCCGGCAATCGCATGGCAGACACGCGCGTCCACTTCGCAACCCTGCGCGAAGTCACGCACACGTTGCTGCCTCTGCCGGCGCTAACTGGCGCAATCCGCGGTACCGACGACGAGCACGCCCCGCTGCACGCATTCGTGACTTTTGACGCCACAGTGCCGCCGAACGGCATCGTCGGGCTTCAGCGAGCCGTGGCCGAGCTCGGCCCGTACAGTTTGAACCACGCCGTGCCCGTCTTTCACGTCGACTTCGACGAGCTTTCAGCCGCTGCCATCACCGCCCCCGCCAAGTCGCTCGGCGTCTTACCGAGCGGCACCTCCGGCACCTTCGTCATCTCCCCCGCAGCTAGCGGCTTTCTCCGGCGCGTTTACCTGGGCCGCACCGGCGCGCAGCACTACCTGCAGTTCCGGCTAGACCTACCCGCCTCGGTGTCGACCGTCGAGCCCGCAATCGTCGACCGCGTGCTCCAGCGCACGTCGCTCGTCCTCGACTACCTGCTGCCCTAGGCCCGCGGCGCGGCGCGGCGCGGCGGAACGCACCGCTCGGCGTTTTGCCCCGAAAAACGCGCAAATCAGCGCGGCTGGAAAACGCTCCCGCGGAGGCTCCTCGTGTGTAAGACTTAGGGGTCGTAAGGCTTTGAATGTCGCTGAAGATTGACCAGGATCACTCCCGCTTCCGCAACATCGTGCGAGGCAAGATTCGGCAAAACTTGAGGCGTTACATCTCGCAGGGCGAGATGCTCGGGCGGAAGGGCAAGGACCTGGTGTCCATTCCCATCCCCCACATCGAGATCCCGCGCTTCACCTTCGGTGACAAGCAGCAGGGCGGCGTCGGACAGGGCGAGGGTGACGCCGGCGATCCGGTCGGCGGCGAATCCGAAGAAGAGGGCGATGGGTCCGGTAAAGCCGGGCAAGACGCCGGTGAGCACGCACTGGAAGTGGACGTCACGCTCGACGAGCTAGCCGACATCTTGGGCGAAGAGCTGGAGCTGCCCGCCATCGAAAACAAGGGCAAGAGCCGCATCATTGCCGCCAAAGATCGCTACACGGGCATCCGGCGCGTCGGCCCCGAATCGCTGCGCCACTTCAAGCGCACCTATAAAGAAGCGCTGCGCCGCGCCATCGCCGCCGGCACTTACAACCCCGCCAACCCCATCGTCGTCCCCCAGAAGGAAGACAAGCGCTTCCGGAGCTGGAAAGAGGATCACGAGCCCGTCGCCAACGCGGTCATCATTTACATGATGGACGTCTCCGGCTCGATGGGTGACGAACAGAAAGAGATCGTCAGAATCGAGAGCTTCTGGATCGACACCTGGCTACGCCGCCAGTACCAGGGCCTCGAGAGCCGCTACATCATCCATGACGCCGTCGCGCGCGAGGTAGATCGCGACACTTTCTTCAAGACGCGCGAATCCGGCGGCACGATGATCTCGAGCGCCTACAAGCTCGCCTCCCAGCTAATCAGCGAGCATTACCCGTCGGACGAGTGGAATATTTACCCGTTCCATTTCTCGGACGGTGACAACTGGTCGATGGACGACACGCTTACCTGCGTCGAGCTGCTCAAGCGCGAGATTTTGCCAAAGGTGAACATGTTCGCGTACGGCCAAGTCGAGAGCCCCTACGGCTCCGGGCAGTTCATCAAAGATTTGCGCGAGCATTTCAGCGCCGAAGACGCCGTCATCGTCTCAGAAATCCGCGATCGCGACGCCATCGTCGGCTCCATCAAAGAGTTCCTCGGCAAAGGCAAATAGTCGAAGCGAGACACGGGCTGCCGCGCCGCAGCCCAGCTCGCAGAAGCTTCTTTGGCGGACCCGGGCCACGGCCAGCGATCGAGACTCGACAGGGAGATCGGGAGATCGGGAGTCGTGCGAGTTTTTGTTGCTCGCGTCGTGACGCGTCGCGCGGAGCCTGCACAGCCTCCACACGGAACCGATCGGCTCGAACCCCAAAATTCACGCTCGCACGGCTCCCGATCTCCCGATCTCCCTGTGAAAAAATCTCGAGCCGTCCCAAGGTGTGCAACAATTCGGGGTAGATGGCGCAGTTCGCTACGAATACGACGCTGCCGAGGTATCTGAGGGTCGAGCAAGACAAGATCGAGAAGATCGCGCGGGGCTACGGGCTGGATTTCTTTCCGATCGTGTTCGAGATGCTCAGCTACGACATGATGAACGAGATCGCCGCCTACGGCGGTTTCCCGAACCGCTACCCGCACTGGCGCTTCGGCATGGAGTACGAGCGGCTCAGCAAAAGCTACGAATACGGCCTCTCGAAAATCTACGAGATGGTCATCAACTCCAACCCCTCGTACGCCTACCTGCTCGAAGGCAACAGCCTGACCGATCAGAAGCTCGTGATGTGCCACGTGATGGGGCACGTCGACTTCTTCAAGAACAACTTCGCCTTCCGCGCGACCGATCTCGACGCTGGCGAAACCGTGACCGACCCGATGCGCAGGTCCGGGGACCAGTACGTGCCGAACCGCAAATGGGTGGACAAGATGGCCAACCACGGCTCGGCCGTGCGCCGCATCGTGGACCGCTACGGCGTACCCAAAGTCGAGGAGTTCATCGACACCTGCTTGTCGCTCGAGAACCTCATAGACCCTTGGTCACGCTTCGTCGTGCGCCGCCGCGATTCCCCGCCGGATGAAGAGCCCGGGCAAATCGAGGTGCCGCGCATGCGCGCCAAAGATTACATGGAGGAGTTCATCAACCCCTCCGAGTACATGGAGGAGCAGAAGAAGAAGCTCGAAGCCGAGCGCGACAAAGACCGCGGACGCTTCCCCTTGCAGCGCGAGCAGGACGTGCTCGCCTTCTTGCTCGAAAACGCCCCGCTCGAGCGCTGGGAGCGCGCCATTCTCAGCATCATTCGCGACGAGGGCTATTACTTCGTGCCGCAGATGCAGACCAAAATCATGAACGAGGGTTGGGCCAGCTACTGGCACTCGCGCATGATGACGCAGGACGTCTGTGACTGGAGCGAGATCGTCGACTACGCCGACAACAACGCCGGCGTGATGGCCACCTCCAACGGACGGCTGAACCCCTACAAGCTGGGCGTCGAACTGTACCGCAGCATCGAAGAGCGCTGGAACAAAGGTCAGTTCGGTCGCGAGTGGGAAGAGTGCTCGGACCTGGACGTGAAGAAGAACTGGGACCTACGGCTGGGGCTCGGACGCGAAAAAGTCTTCGAGGTGCGGGCCCTGTACAACGACGTCACGTTCATCGACGAGTTTTTGACCCCGGAATTCGCGATCGAGCACAAAATGTTCACGTTCAACTGGTCAAATCGCAATGATCGCTTCGAGATTGACACGCGCGAGTTTCGCGCCGTGAAAGAGAAGTTGCTGACGCAGCTGACCAACTTCGGCAACCCGTTCATCTACGTCGAGGACGGCAACTACGAGAATCGCGGCGAGCTTTTACTGACGCACGAGCACCGCGGCGTCGACTTGCGTGCCGACTACGCCAAAGAAACGCTCAACAGCCTGGTGCGCGTGTGGCGCCGGCCCGTCTGCATCGCGACGCACACCGACAGCAAAAAAGTCCTGCTGCGCTACGATGGCAAAGACCACTCGATGAAGCACGATGCTCCGTGAGGCGCCGAGCTCGCTCGCGACGCCGGCTTGGCTCGCGCGGTTTTCGCCCGAAGCGTGGATGCAGCAGGGGCTCGCCGAGCTAGCGCGAGCGGAAGTGCGCCTTGCGGCGCATGACCGCAGCGGGGCCGTGCTGGGTTTGCGCCGTGCCGCCGGCATGGCGCTGAACGGTGCGCTCTCGGTCTCGTGGCGGCCGTGGGGTCGCACCTACGTAGAGCACCTGCGCGCCGTGGTGGAAGACCGCGACGTACCCGACGTCGTGCGAGCCGCCGCGCGATTGCTGAACGACGTTGCCATCGACAAGCAACCCAACGTCGTGCGCCTGACCCCGCCGAGCGAGGGCGCGCGTTGGTTGGAGGCCGCCAAAACCGTCATGGCGCACGCCTACGCCGTCGTGCACGGCAACGTCGGGCGGGCCCCATGAAGGGGGCACGGCAGGCCGCGTTATTGGCGGCGCTCGGGGCCCCGCTTTTCGCTTGCGCCAGCGCCAGCCCCGCGCCCGCCCGTGCTCCCGCCGCTGCGGCGACGCCTGCTCTTACGACAAGCGCAGCGGTCGCCAGGACCGAGCTCCCCGCGCCCGCGCCCGCGCCCACGGGCGTCGCACCCGCGCCCGCTGCTGCAGCGTCGCCCGCAAAACCGGCTGCGAACGAAAAGCTGACCGAAGGCTCCGCCACTGGGGATAGCCTGGCGCGCGGCACGGGCGAGCCAGCGGACCAAGAGCTCGCGCTCGGCGACACAGCCTACGAGGCCGAAAAGTACAAGGAAGCGCGCACGCATTTCCGCAAGGCCGAGCGCTTGGCACCCAAGGACCCGGCGCCCAAGGTGGGCTTGGTGCGCGTCAGCGTGGCCGAAGCGGATCTGCCGCTCGACTACGCCGCGGCCCCTCGGGACGCGCGCATTCCACCGTTGCTTAGGCAGCTCGACGCTGCGCTCAAGTTGGACGCCGACTTCGGGCCCGCGCTGCTTGAGCGCGGGCACCTGCTACTCATTCAAGGCAAAGCCGCGCAAGCGTCGAGCACGCTCGAACGGGCAGCGCAGCTTCTGCCCCTTCACCCAGAGGCGCAGTCCGCGGTTGGCGTGGCGCTGTTGGCGGTCGGCAAGGTCAAAGAGTCGCTGCCCTACTTCGAACGTGCCGCAGCCCTGCAACGGGACAACCCGGACCGCCTGGGTAATCTGGGCGCCGCGTATCTCCTACAGGGCCGCACGCCCGACGCGCTAAAGGCCTTCGAGCGAGCCGCCTTGCTGGCGCCCAACAACGCCCGCTACCAAAGCGACCTGGGCACGGCGTACTTGGCCTCGAACAGGCTCGATCGCGCGCTGCTGGCCCTGCAACGCGCGGTCGATTTGGATCCGCAGCGCGCCAGCTACCTGGCCAATCTATCCTACGCCCTGCAGCAAACCCCCGATCTCGAGCGCGCTTTGACCAGCGCCGAGCGTGCAACCCAGCTGGATCCGAAGCTGGGCAGCGCATGGTTGAATCTGGGAACCGCGCGGGCCAAGCGCGGCGAGCTCGACCAGGCCGAGGCCGCCTTCAAGCGCGCCCAAGCGCTGGATCCGGAAGATCCCCGGGTATTGGCCAATTTGGAAGAGTTGGCCGAGCTGCGCCGAAAGAAATCTGGGGCGCCGTAAGCCAAGCCCGCGCTATCTTGTCGGTCACATGCTTGGACCGTGGAATGTGGTCGGGCGAGGTTGGCTCGTCGCGACGGTCGCCACGCTGTCGTGCTTGAGCAGCTGCAGCGGCGCCGAATTCACGAGCGCAGACGCGGCCGCTGGAGGCAGCGCCAGCGGCGCAGGCGGCGCCTCGGCCGGCCGTGCCAGTGGTGGCCGCACCAGCGGCGGCGCGACCGGTAGCGGCAGCGCGGGCGACACCGCGAGCGCAGGCGCGCCCGACGTCGCTGGCTCCAGCGGCAGCGGCGGCGGCGTGTCGACCGGCTGCGATTGCGCGGCGGGTCACTACTGCCGCGACGGGTCCGTCGACTGCTTCGACTGCGCGGAGCTCAACCGGCTGAACTTCGCCACGCCCGAACGGATGGCGACGGTCTCGGACAACGGCCAGGGCTCACACTTCCCGCGCGTCGGCGCGACCCCCACCGATTTGTTGTATCGCTTCGACGGCACTGGCTTGCGCTACACCACGGACGCTTCGACCAGCGCGGGCGGCAGCGTCAAGGCAACTGTCGACTCAGACAGCGCGCCGCTGTTGCTCGACTCGAACGTCACGGGCCTGGCTGCGCTGTCGCCAACGTTCAATTTCGTATTCGATCGCGCCGACGGCGGTCGGCGCTCGCTCTTCGTTGGCCAGTGGAACGATGGCCTGGAACAGTCGGAGCGCGTGCTGGCCCCGTACAACGGCACCAAGAACGACTACAGCATGGCGATCGCCACGAAGCCGACCGCTGACGGGATTGCGCGCGGCTTCTGGATGACCGATCGCGCCGCGACAATGACGCTACCGGCGTCGCTGGTCACGGCGGTGCTAGTGGCGAATGCACAACCCGCACCGGTGAACCTAAAGCTCGGGCAAAACACGTGCGCTGCCGCCGACGCAGACTTGGCCCCGTGGCTGACCCCCGACGGCAAAACCCTGCTGGTTAGCCACACCCGTGTCGACGCCAACTGCAAAGCGACCGGGCAGGGCAAGGACATTTACACAGCGCTCTTGCAGCCCGCCACGGGTCTGCCCACGGCACCCGCGTTGCCTATGAACGACGTCAACAGCCCCATGAACGACGTGGAGCCCAGCTTCTCGGCCGACCTGTGCGACCTCTACTTTGCATCGGATCGCGACGGCACCTACGCGCTCTATCGAGCCCACCGGCGCTGAGTGACTCGTCGCCTCGACGGGCGCGGGCCAGGGGCTTCGCTACTCGCCGCCCATCATCGTGACGTAGCGGTCGATGACCTCGTGGGCTTCCGTAGGGAGTGACGAAAATTGAAGGCCCACGGCGCCGCGCACGCCAGCGGCTTTGACCCAGCGAGCAGTGGCGGCGATTTCGATCACGCGACCCGTCATCGGTAGTGCGAAGCGCACCTTGACCAGTTCAGCCTGCTCGAACGCCTGCGGTGCCAGCACGAGCAGACCACCGACCGAAACGTCTTCGCTACGACCGTCGAGCACGTTCTGGCCGTGGTAGATGCGGATGGGCGTGACGTACGGCGCGCGGGGAAAGCGCCGACGCGTGGTCGGCAGCGGCAGCGGCGGAGGCACCGGCGCCTGCCGCGGGGCACCCGGCACGGGGGCACGCGACGCGGGCTCGGCACCCGCAGCTGCAGTTGCCCGCACCGGTATCGGTGGCGGCCCCTGGCGGATACCGAGTAAAGAGCCAGGCGGCAACGGCGGGGAGGCCTTGCGCAGCGCTTGGGCCATCGCCAAGGCATCGCTGAAGCGCGCGTCCGGCTCGCGCGAGAGCGCACGCTCGATCACCGCCGCGAACTCGGGCGTGACTTCGGGCACTTTTTGACGGAGCGGAGGCACCGGCTCGGTCGATACCTTGAGCAGCACTGCGCCGAAGTTGCCCTCGAACGGCACGACCCCGGCCAAGCACTCGTAAAGGCTCACGCCAACCGCGTACAAGTCGGTGCGAGCGTCGACGTCGCGCGCCAACAGCTGTTCGGGCGCCATGTACTCTGGCGTACCGAGCAGCGCGCCGTCCTGCGTGAGCTTGTTCTTTTCACTTGGCACCCGCGCAACGCCGAAGTCGAACACCTTGACGACCTCGCTGCCCTGCTCGTCGCGAGCTACGAATACGTTACTGGGCTTTATATCGCGGTGAATGATGCCGC
>JAYUYU010000906.1:0-3298 GCA_043752365.1 Myxococcales bacterium
CCAGAGGATGGACTCTCGGATCATGCAGCACGTGAGCTTTGAGCGCGACGACGGCTAAGCGCGCGATCTCATGTGCGAAGCACGCGCTCGAAGGCGCGCAGAGCGAGCGCAACGTCTTGGCCGGTCGTCGCTTCACCCAGACTGATGCGCAGCGCGCCGCGCGCGCGCTCGACGCCAAGCATGGCGCTGATGATCTTGGACGGCTCGGTGGTGCCCGCGCTGCAAGCGCTGCCGCTCGACACGGCGACGCCCAATAGGTCGAGCGCCGCGACCAGCTCGTCACCCGCGCGGCCGGGGAACGAGACGTTGGTCACATGACCAAGGCGAGCCGCCTCGGCGCCGTTCACGGCGGCGCCCTGCGCCAACAAGGCCGACTCGATGCGCTCGCGCAGCTCGCGCAGCGCCTCGCTCTGGCCGACAGCCGAGCGAGCCCAAGCCGAAGCCACCCGGAAGCCCGCGGCCGCTACCGGATCAACGGTGCCGGGCCGGCGGCCTCGTTCTTGGCTGCCGCCCAGCAGCAGAGGCTTGGGCGCGCGCTCCGGCCGATGGACCAACGCGCCAATGCCCTTGGGCCCGCGCAGCTTGTGCGCGGCAAGGCTAAGCGTATCGGCGACCGCCAGCACCGTGCTCGGCAGTTTGCCGACCGCCTGCACGGCGTCGACGTGCAGGCGAGCGCCAGCGCGCACGGTCACCTCGGCGATGGCCTCGAGGGGCTGGATGACGCCCGTCTCGTGATTCGCTGCCGCGACCGCTACTAGGGTTCCCGCCGGCAAGCCGGCAAGCGCTTCGGCCACCGCATCGGCCGATAGGCAGCCACTGGGCGGAATGGGCAGCCAGCGCACCGGGCGCCCCGCGTCGTGCAAAGCCTCGGCGACGCGCGTCACCGAGGGGTGCTCGAGCCAACTGGTGACCAGGGCAGGCGCGCTATGCAAGGCCAGGTTGTTGGCTTCGGTCCCGCCGGAGGTGAAAATGACGTCGCGCGCGCTACCCCCGACCAACAGGGCAATTTCTTCGCGCGCGGTCTCGACGACGTCGCGCGCCGCGCGACCACTGCCGTGCACACTGGCCGGGTTGCCCCAGGCGCGGCGGGCGGTTTCGGCCATCACGTCTATCACCGCCTCGAGCGGCGGCGTGGTGGCGTTCCAATCGAGGTAGACCCGGTTCACGCTGGCCGTCACAACGGTCGCGAGGGCGGCTCGCTAGCGGGGCCAGCGCGCTCCGGAATCACGAAGTAGAAGGCCGCGCCATTCAGGCGCACGCCCATGATTTCTTCGTTGGCTGGCGAGGCCATGCGGACGTCACCGCCATGGCCGCGCGCCACCCCGCGCACGATCGCCAAGCCGACCCCCGTGCCACCGAACGAGCGCGTCGGCGAACCGTCGACCTGGTAGAAGGGTTCGAACAGCTTGCCCTCTTTTTCAGGAGGAACGCCCGGGCCGGTATCGGCCACGCACACCTCGAAGTGGCCGCTGGGCAGGCGTCGTAAACGCACCCCCACCGTGCCGCCCTCGGGCGTGAACTTCGTGGCGTTGTCGAACATTTGGTCGAAGGCGCGCGCTAAGCGCTCCACGTCGCCGGTCGCCATCATCGCGCCACGCTTCGGTAAATCAGCCACCAGATGGATACGGCCGTCTTCGAACGCGGGTTGACGTGAGGCCTTTTGCACGAGCTCGGCCAGGTCGTACTCGCGCTGGGCGAAACGCATTCTTCCGGTTTCGAGCGCGGTCACGTCCAGCAAGCTGTCGATCAACCGCCGCAAGCGGTGCACGCAGTCGCTCATCGCGCGCAGGCTCTTGCGCTGCGGCGTCGTGAGGTCGCCCAGCTCGCCATCGATCAGCAGCTTGAGGTAGCCCACGATGGGCGTCATGGGCGTCGCTAGCTCGTGCGAAATATTGCGATAAAACTCTTTTTTGGCCTGGTCGACCTCCAGCAGGCGCTGGTTCATGCCTGAAAGCTCGGCGACCTTGGCCTCCAAGTGGCTCACGATGCGCTGGGTCTGCAGGCGCAGGCGCTGGCCTGTGGCGTCCGGGTTGGTCGTCTCTCGCCAGCCGTCCAGGTAGCCGCGCAGCTTGTCGGCGAACGAACGCGCGTCGATGGGTTTTTGCAGGAAGCCGTCGCAACCCACGGCCAAGCTGGTGTCGCGGTCACCCTCGGCAGTAATGGCGACGATCGGCATCCCGCGCAGCTGCGGCTCCGAACGCAGTCGCAGCGTCACCTCGTAGCCGTCCAAGCCCGGAATCGCGATGTCGACCAAGACCAAGTCCGGCCGCTCTGCTATGGCCTTGCGCACGCCTTCGAGCCCGTCGGCCGCCTCGACCACCTCGAAGCCAGCCGACGTCAGCAGCTTGCGGACCAAGAGTCGGTTGGCCGGATCGTCCTCGATATGGAGGATTTTCGCCATGCAGGCTGTCACTATGGCGCCCGCGCGGTATCACCCGCAAGCTTTGGCTCTTTCGAAGCTTGAAATCAGACCGCTGCCGTAATTACGTAGGCGCCCCCCATGTCCCAGTCTTCTCGAATGCGGCCGTTGACTCCAGCCCTCGCCTTGGTCTTGGCCTTCACGGTCGCCGGCTGCGCCGACCTTACGGCTCCCGGCAACGGTGCTCCCCCGCCCGCCCCGGAGCCCGCAGCCGAGCCCCCGGCCGCAGCCGATGCGCCGGCGCCAACGCCCGCGCCGGCCCCCACACCGCCTGCCCAGGAAGAAGCGAAGGTGGGCGCCAGCCACGTGTTGATTCAATACAAGGGCTCGCAGCGAGCGGCCGCCACCATCACCCGCTCCAAAGAAGAAGCGAAGAAGCTCGCCGACGACGTGCTGGCCAAAGCCAAGAAGGGCCAAGACTTCGCCGGCCTTGCCAAGCAGTACTCCGACGAGCCTGGCGCCAAAGACCGCGCGGGCACGCTGGGCAAGTTCGCCAAGGGCCAAATGGTAAAACCCTTCGCGGACGCAGCTTTCGCACTAAAACCGGGCGAAATCAGCAAGGTGGTCGAGACCGACTTCGGCTTCCACGTCATCAAGCGGACCGAGTAAGCACTTGTCTGGAGCACCCAGCACTCGCAGACGGATCGTGATCGCCGAAGACGATCCAGCGATCGCCGCCATGCTCGAAAAGGTGCTGGCACAGGACTACGACGTGTCGGTCGCGCATGACGGCCGTAGGGCGCTCGAGCTGGCAGCTCAGCCGCCCCGCCCCGCCTTGCTGCTGCTCGACATCATGATGCCGCTGCTGGACGGCCTGGGCGTCGCGGCCGAGGTGCGCAAGCACGCCGAGCTGAAAGGCGTTCCCATCATTTTCCTGAC
>JAYUYU010000907.1:0-8358 GCA_043752365.1 Myxococcales bacterium
CGAGCCTGCTCGAAGAGGCGCAGAGGGTCGTTCTCAAAGAGATCGGCGCCACCTAGCCCAGGGGACTGGCCAGCTCCGTCGTGAGCGCTCGTCACCCCCTTCGTCCTTCGCTTCATCGCTTTAATGCTGAACCTACTACCGGAGGTTTTTGTGTGGACGCGGTTTTGGGGGCGTGGTCGGACAGACTTATGGACATCGATACACTCAGCGACTTCGAAGTGACGGCGGGCGGCTTTCAAGCAGGCGCGAAGCTCAACAGAGGCGGACTGTTTGTGACCGTTAAGCGCAAGATGTACATGCTCGGCGGCGAGGGGAGCCCACCGACCTGGCGATGGTTCATCGTTTCTGAAGTTTTCGTGTACTTCCCCACGTCGAAGGCCGACGCGATGCGGATAGTTGGCAATCATCTCGCTCTTCACGATCAGGCTTTGCCACCCACGATCACGGAAGTTTGGGATCTGTGGGACAAGCTGCCTGCCAGCCAAGACGCCCCGCCTATCCAATCGAAGGACATGAACTAGTACTTTGTTTGGCGACGTTGACACCCGGGCGCGGCGCGGGTTGGTTTGCCGGTCATGACGAAGCAAAAGGTGTTCGTGACGAGCGGGACGTCGATCGATGAGATGAATGCGCTGCTCGAGAAGGGCTGGCGCGTCGTGCAGGTGCACGCCAACCACGGCGGCGCGCAGACGGGCACTCATTGGCTCGTTGTCATCGAACAAGTCAGCGAGACCACGACCTAGTCCAGCGCCGCGCATCAACGCCGCCCCTTCGTCCGCCTCTTCAACAGCTCCCTAACCGCCAACACCAGCAACCCGTTCCTCAGCCGCTCCGGCAGCGCTTCGAGCTGCAGCCAGTCACCAGGCGCAAGCGAAGCGCAAAAGCGAGCCATGGTGCCGCGCTTGAGCTTTGCCAGGTCGCTCGGGTCAAGCTCGATGACGTCGACGTGGACCGGCTCACGCATTTGGGACAACGGGATTTCCTATGCGACCACATCGGTTCGGCCAGCAACGGCATTGAGTCTTGACGCCGCCAAGACGTTCGGGCGCGATGCCGCGATCTTGACCGCGCTTGAGCGTAAGATTCTGAAGCACGTGCATGACGCTTGGCGAAAGACGCTTGCGGGTCCGCAGAAGCGCACCTGTGACGTCGTGGGTGAACTCGGGCCGACGCTGCAACCCTGGGAGCGCACGCTCCTGGCCGAAACACTCGCCAGTTTGGTTCTGCGGGGCTGGCTGATCAGGCATGCGGACACGTTCTACGAAGCGACGGACGCGGGCGAATACGAGCTGGCGAAGTAGCCTCACCCCTCCCGCCCCGCCGCCGTCGGTGAGTGAGCCGCGCATCAGAAGGACCCCGAAGACCCGCGGTTGGTTCGCTGACCAAACATATTCTCGTAGACGTTTTGGGGGTCCGAAACGGGCGGGCCAATCAGCCTGTCGTTATTCGTCAGTTGGCCCGGCGGACGCGCGTCCACCTTCTTGATGGGCTTCGTGTCCTTTTCCTTCACCTCCGCCAGCCACTCAACCACGTCGAACGTGACCTTCATGCCTTTGCGTGCGGACGGCGAGTCGTACTTGATGCCCTGGATGTAGACGGTCTGAATGCCGTTCGCGTTCACGAGCGGGTGAACGATCACGTAGGGCGTGCGCGCCTTACCCTCGGACGGGCGAAGGTTAGGGAGCATCTTCAGGAAGGCCGACCACTGTGCACTTCGGATCTCCATGACAACGCGGAACCTGCTGGGGTTCATGCCGAGGTCGCGCACAACAGCCTTTTCACGCTTCTTGCGCTTTTGAACGTCGCAAGTAATTCCGATTTCGAGCCCCTCGACGGTGCACAAGCCCGGCAGGATGTGCGTTCCGAAGCTGACTTGATCCCACGAAGAGCCTTCGTGCACGCCGTTGATGAACGTTTCGCTACCAACCCACGGCTCGTATGCGGTTGCCATCTAATTTCCTTTCACGGCCGCCTCGAAGCGACCCTGCAGCATCAATTCCATCTGGCGCTCGGGCGTCATGGCCTGAGCAGCGGGAGACAAAAGAACGTGGGTGAGCCCGAGGTTGATCGCGATGAACTCGGCCGCAGAAACCGGCGTGAGGTTATCGATCTCGTACTCGGCAAAAAAGAGTAGCGCGCTCCGATAGCCTAGGTGAGCGTCGGTTGCGTTAAGCATCTGCGTCAACTCCCTCTGCAGCTGCTGCATCTCGTGGCGCATGCGAACGATGCGACGAGCGAGCGGCATCGCCGCATCTCTGATCTCTTGCAGGCTCATGATGCTAACCACGACTGAGCCGTGCTCATCGCCAACACGAGAGCTTGTTCAATTGCACCGTTTGTTGGCCCGAGCGGCAGGCGCGCGTTCGCCTCGCGCGCCAGGCGATCAATCTCGTGGATGACGAAGCGATTCGCGATCGCCTGGTCCTTCTTTACCCAAAACGCATACGCCTGCTTCATCGTCGACGTGGCACCGTCGGGCACCTTGGGGTGGCGCTCGGGCTTGTAACCGCCGAGGCGCGGCGCGAACGGTCGTACGGAGTACGCGGCCACGTAGTATTGCGGTTCGGGCCTGGTGAGTCGCTGGCTAGCCGGCAACGCGCGCCAGGCCAAATGATCGGCGGCCTCGATCAGTACGTAGGGACGATGCGCCGCCTCGTACTGCGCGCCCGCCGCGACCAAGTCAGAAAGCACTGATTTTCCGACGGGCGTCCCGATGTCGGGGTCAGCGTCGAGCTGCGTCACGACTGATTTGTAGTCTATTGGCATCGTTTAAAACCTTTCAGGGGAAAAGCGCCAGGTCGCGCCGCACAGCTGCCCCGAAAGTGAAGGCGAAACTGCAGCTGTGCGGCGAGCACGGGGCGACGCGGACGAGCTCAGCTCGACCTTTCCGTGCTGTGGGTCTGAGATCCCACGGTCGACCATCAATGCGAGCCGCCGCCTGCTCAGCCTGCGAGCCAGTGAGGCAAGCGAACGGGCGGCGACCCACGATGCGTCTCGGCCGCCACCACGCTGCCGCCTCGAGTGGCAACGTGGTGACCAGCACCACGGCTTGGTGCTGAGCGCGACGCAGAGAAGCGCTGGCCAAAGTGTTCATTTCGCGCGAGCGACCCTCGGGTAGACGCGGACTGCGGGCTGTAGCCACGCCGAAACCATGTCGGTTGCACCCGCGTCCCGACCGTCGGCAATGCGCGCGCGTCGGATTTCCACCGCTAGCTCGATGCGGGCCTCGTTCACCGATGACGGCGCTCTCTCGGCCGCGTCGCTGTCGAGCAACAGAGCTAGTTGTTTGCGCTGATGAAAGGCGCCCTGCCTGGCAGTGGTGAGCCGGGTGATCTCGTCGACCAGCGTGTGCGCCGTGCGTTCGAGATTTACCAGCTCGAGAATCGCGTCGTCGATGGCCGTCTGCCGCTCGGCGTCGAGCGTGCGGAGTCTGGCTAGCTCTTGCTCTCGTTCGTGACGTTCAGCCTCGGCACGGGCTTGGCTGGCCAAAGACGTGTGATGCTTTGTGCGTTCAGCGTCGAGGCGAGCCTTGGCAAGCTCCGCGTCCGCTTTGGCGACGGCGGCCCTGTCCTTCTCGGAGCCCGTGTCGAAGAACGTCGCCTTGGCGGCGTCGTACGCGGCCTGTGATTCGGCAAGCGTCATCACGCTGCTCCTTTCGGCCCGTCGCCGAGCCGGCTGGCGATGCTGGCGGGCGTCTTGCCACGAACGTGGCCGATGCTGCGCACGCGCTCGTCGGCACGCTGGGCCTCCACGCGGGCGTTTGGGTGCGCCTTCTGGGCGGTCGCGGCCGGCAGCTCAAAGACGTGGGCTCGCGCACTGTGAGCGGCGCGCTGGGTGGCAATGCGCGAGTCGCGGGTCTGAAGCGCTGGCGGCGCCGACGATGCCTTGCCGTCGAGGCGGTCGGCGATCTTGGCGTGACCTTGACCTGCCTTGGCCGGCGTCGGCTCTGCCGCCGGCGGCGTGAGGCGCGGGCGTGGCTCGGCGGGTGCGCTGCGCTCCTCGGACGCAATTTGTGCGTGCGCCTCGCGGTACAGCCGCTCCGTGCTGCTCTCGTGACGCTGTTCGCGTACGGCCGGCGCCTCTCGGGTGACTAGCTCGGGCTCACCACGGGTGAGCGCTGGCGAACCGCGAAGGGCGTACGTCTCGCCTTTTTCGCTGAAGCTCGCTTGCCCGCTCAGGATGATGCTGGCGATGTGCGGGCGACCGTCGAGCATGTCGCCCAACTTGGTTCGCATCTCGTCGAAACTCAGTGATTTGATGGTCATGTCTTTCCTTCCGAAATCTGTTTCAGCCGAAGCCTCGGCCGGGTAGGTCCCAGCGCCTGTCGTAGGTGAGCGGGTCGTTGAACTCGGCACGCTCGAGAAACTCGTCGTTGGCTTCGCGCGGCAGGTTGCCGGCGGACGCGAGCGGGAGGCCCATGGCGGTTAGAAACTCGTCGTCCATGATGAATGCGCTCTCGGTCTTGCGAACGCGGTCGTAGGCGGCTGCCAGCGCGTCCACTTGGTCGTCATGACGGTCTTTCACGCCGGTGAAGCCACACACCTCCGAAACGAACGCATCGAGCCACGGCGCCGTGCGCGGCAGCTTCACCTTGCCCGTGTTCCAGGCCGCCACGACCGGGATCGCGCGTGAGAACTTGTCGACGGTTGCGACGCGGCCATCGATTGGGACGCCGCCGTCGCGAACGAACTCAATGCCGCCCTGCTCGGTGGCGGCGGCGTAGGCGCACGCGATGGCTTGCTTGTAGGTTTCGCGGATGAGCTGGATTCGCGTCCGAAAGGCGCGCGGCTCTTCGTGCACGCGGATGACGTTCAGCACGTAGTAGACGCCGGCCAAGTAGGCCATGACGACGGCCACCGACCAGTCAGCGCTCGTGCGGGTCGAGTAGGCGAAGTCCAGGCCGATGCTGATCTCGGCCGTGCTGAGGTCGGGCAGTTCGTCGTAGAAGTGGACGTCACCGAACACACGGGCCCCGCGGCCCCTAGGGCTGCCCATGTAAAGGCTCTGCCACTCGTAGCCGTCGGGACCGCCCATCATCTCCCGGGTGGCCTTCAGTGACTCGGCCGACCATCGCTCAGGCCACAGCGAACGCTCGTCAGCGTCGAGCGCCTGCAGGTTGACGTGCTCCCAACCCAGGGCGAGCGCACGGCCCGCCGGGTCATCGGGATGCCAGCGCGTTTGGTTCAGGATGCAGGAGCCGCCGGGCTCGAGACGGGTCAGAGCGTCGGCGATCAGCCACTCGTTGATGCGGTCGCGGCTGGCGCCTGACTCGGCAGCGGCGCGGCCGGGCGTGAGGTCGTCCAAGATCAGAACGTCGAAACCTTCACCGGTGACAGCGCCGGCGGGGCTCGTTGCCCAGCAACCGCCCTCTTCTTCGCCGGTTCGCCAGTCGCTGCGGCTCTTGGAGTCGGCCGACAAGGGCACGCCAGCGCGGCGGCTAAGCTCGCGCATGCGGCGGCTCTTCTTTTCGGCGATGCGCTGGCCATGGCTGGCGTAGCCGAGCTGTAGGGCCGGGTTCTGAGCGAGCAGCCAGGCTCCGCCGTGCAAGATCAGCTCGGTCTTGCCCATGCGGGGGGGCACGTTGGTAACGGCTCGGACGGACTCGCCCCGGGCGATGCGCTGGAATAGGTCGCCGATCGGCGCCAGGTGGCGCGGGGACGCAAAACGCGGACTGAGTGCCGGAATGAACTCCAGCAGGGGCGTGAACTGGCTCATTTGCTGCCCTCGGGAGCCGAGATCAGCCAGCGAGACGCCGGGTGCTGCGGTCGGCTCTTGGCCTCGAGCACCGTGAGTTCACGGGCCGCCAGCAGGTTCTGCCTGACCTCGACGCCGAGCTTGGCGCCGGCGGCCACGTCGCCCGAGGCGTACGCGGCACGGCTGCCCGCCATGGCCAGAGCGGCCTGCTGAACCAGGATGGCGGCGTTCTGTGGGCACGTGCCGCCGCCGCACTCACGCGCCAGGCGGTCGACCTCGGCTTTGCAGAACTGGTCGGCGTCGTCGGCGTACGGCCGGAGCCACTCGGGTGTGGCGCCAACGATGCCCAGGCCGGTCAACGCTCGCACCTGCTTGGCCTTGGCGGCTCGGGCGAGACCGCCCAGACGACCGAGCTGGCTCGCGATATGGGCGTCCGCAAAGCGTCCGTTGGCCTCGCGGCGCATCTCGGGTGAAGGCGACTCAGCGGGGCGCGTAGGTGCCGCCACGCCCACGCGCTGCTCGTTGGCCTGCAACGTCTCGACCCTGACTGAGCCGTGCGTGTGGCGAAGGGTCATCGGTGTGCGCCTCCGACGGCAACCGCTGGGCGCTCCAACACACCAAAGAAGCCAGGCGAACGCACGCACACCGGGTGGCACACCCGTCCGAGCAGCGACGAATCAGGCTCAAAACAAGCCTCTTTGGCGACTGCCGTGCGATTGCTCGCCGGGCCGGTCGTTGCCGGAATTCCGTTTCGCGTACTTAGCTCGGGTGCCCTTTGGACCATGAGTGCATGGTGCGCTCGCCGTGCGGGGCTATCACGGCGCATTTCTGGCGCGGTGATGCTCCTAAGTTCCGGGCTGCCATGAGTCGGCGGAACCGGCGGGCCGTGTGACGTGTCGCTGTGGTGTGTCGCTACTACTACGTAGCGCGACACCCACCACACTGGAGCGTGTCCAGGCACGTGTCGGACACCTGCGACACGTGGTGTCATTGGGCCCCCGTGGCCTCGGGAGGAACCTTGCTCGGGTTGATACTGAGCAGTACCGACTTGTGTGGCCCCGGGGTTCGAACCACCGCATCACCGAGCAAGCTGAGCGCGGTCTCCACACGCTCCACTCCAAGCCCCGCTGCCAGGCGCATCGCAGCGCGTAGCTGCCTCACGTTGAGCCCAGGTTGGCTCTCCAGGGTGGCCAGAACGGCGGCGGCGTCACCAACCGCTGCCGCTTTCGTGCTTGCCGCTCGTCGTTCACCGGCTGAGGCCTCGGGTGGCGCGTCGTAGACGGTTTCCGTAAGCGTCTGGCTATGCCGGTCGATCCGCAGGTGAACCTTGACGTCGCGTGGTCCGTGCTTGTTTTTGGCCAATTCGACCTCGACCAGGTCTTTTTCCCCGATGACACTACGCAGCCCGAGCACCACGCGGCCCGAGTACTCAATGGCGCCGGACCACTTCGCGCTCGCCAGCGTGCTGGTCTGCTGGCTCGGGTCGCTGCTGCGGTAGGCGCCCCGGCCCATTTCGCTTGTCGCCAGCGCGATCAGCCGGTGACGGGTTGCAGCGTCTCGGATCGCGTGCACCCTGGCAGTGACCGCCGTCACCTCTGACAACTCGCGCCCCGTCAGCCGCGCCTGCGCATCGGCAGCACACTGGACGGTCTGGATCGAGTCGATGCCCAAGAACGCACGCGGCCCATGGGGATGCGCCCCGGGGTCAGCGTCGGCGCGCAACTTCGCCCAGCCTGCGAGGTCGGACGCCGCTGCCTCAATGGTCCAGCTCGCATCGTAGAATCGGATGGGTAGGCCTCGCAGCGCTACGCCCATCTCCGCGAGCACGGCGCCGTCGCGGGCCTCGCAGTGGTGGCGGGCATATCCGATGCGCTGCACGAGCCGAGTTACGAGATCGCCGGCTTCCTCGTCGGCAGCGAGTAGGCCCACGGCAACGCCGCGGCGGGCCAAATCGTGGGCGATCTGCAGCTCCATTGCCGTCTTGCCGGCATCGGGCGCGCCGAGCAGATACCAGCGCGAGCCGTAGACGGGACCGCCGCCAGTGTGCTCGTCCAGTGAACGGATGCCGGTCGGCTCGTGCACAAGCGGGCCATGCTGCTCCCAACTCGCCAGCACTTGCTCGATTGAGACAGCCGAGCGAGCGCTCGGTTGCTCACTCTCCGCCGGCGCGTCCGGCGCGTCCGCATCCGTCGGTTCCCATTCGTCATCCGGCGGTGGTTCGCTCTCGGGCGGCGGCAGCACCATGAGGTTGTTCTTCACGCAGCGCGCTCCTTGAACGTGATGCCGGCGGCTTGGCGTGCAGCTTCGCGCTCGGTATCGGTAAAAAGTCGGAGCCAGTCCGACAAATCGAGTTTCACGCAGTGGGCGTGCTTGCAGACGACGACGCCGATCTCTGCGCCTGGCTTGGGGCGATAGACGACCGTCGAATCAGTGCCGCACGTGACGGACGTGTGCTGGCGACGATTGGGACACCGGCAGATCCATCCGCCGCGGGATGCCTCCCCGACGATGTCCCCACCCAGCTTCAGCAGCCAAAACATCAAGCCGTCCCCGTTGCCGCCGTAGGCCGCAAACTCGCGGGGCTTTCGGAACGCATTGGGAGCCGCCTTCTGGGCCTTCGCTACGTCGGCCCGCGACGCTTCGAGGAAGAGGGTCCCGATTTTG
>JAYUYU010000908.1:0-8357 GCA_043752365.1 Myxococcales bacterium
GTCCCAAAGCTGACCGTCATCACCCGCAAGGCTTACGGCGGAGCGTACGACGTGATGAACAGCAAGCACATCCGCGCTGACGTGAACCTGGCGTTTCCGACTGCAGAGGTAGCGGTGATGGGCGCCGAGGGTGCCGTCAACATCATTCACCGAGCGCACATCGAGGCCGCTGAAAATCCCGAGCAGGCGCGCGCGGACTTCATCGCCGACTACCGCGCCCGCTTCATGAGCCCCTACGAAGCCGCCAGCTTGGGTTTCATCGACGAGGTGATCCAACCACGCACGCTGCGCCCCCGACTGGCCGCCTACCTATCGTTGCTCAAGACCAAGCGCGATCAGAACCCGCCCAAAAAGCACGGCAATATCCCGCTTTAGGCCGACGCGCGGGGTGCACTGGCCGCACGGCGCCGCGCCCGAGCCAGCGTGCTGCCGAAGGTCAGCAGTGTCAGTGCCGACCAAGCTGGCGGCCATCCTGCGCGGTCGCGAGGTCGCGAGGTCGCGAGGCGGGCGAATATGCAAACCATGCGCCGTTTGTCCGTTTGTCGGAGATTGCTGGGATGCCTGCTCGCCAACGGTTACCCCATTGAAACATTGAAACGTAACCGTACAGGCATGGACGCCGTGCGCTGCTGATGCCCTGGGTGTTCAACTCCGGGGATGAAGAAATACCGGGCGGCGTGGTGGTCGGAGCGTGTGGCGGAGCTGGCGAGCGGCGGTGAAGTGCGGGCAATCGCCGAGCGGTATGGGGTCAAGGAGCGGACGCTTATCTGGTGGCGGGCCGAGCTGGGGCGGCGCGGCGTTGGAGGTCCCCGTTTGCTACCGGTGGCGATGTCGCTCAAGCCTCAGCCTGCCGGGGGCGTCGGCTCAAACGCGCTGGAAATCGTGGTCGAGCTCGGCTCGGCCCGCGTCACGCTGCACGGGTCGGTCAGCTGTGAGCAGCTGGCTGCGCTCGTGGCCGCGGCGCGCGCTTGCTGAGCCTCGGTCCAGGGGTGCAGGTGGTGCTCGCGACGGCGCCGGTGGATCTGCGTCGCGGCCACGACGGCTTGGTCACGCTTGTCCGCTCGCTGTGGAAGGCTGATCCCTATAGCGGGACACTGTTCGTGTTCTTGGGTCGCCGGCTGGACCGAGTGAAAGTGCTGTTTTTCAGCGCAGGCGGCTTCGTCGTCTACTACAAACGCCTCGAGCGGGGACGCTTTTGCCTGCCACGCATCCCCGACGACGCGACGCAGGTAGTGCTCGATGCGGCGACGCTGGGGATGCTGCTCGACGGCGTCGACCTGCGCGCCGTGCGGCGCGTGCCGCGGTGGGAGCCTCCACGCCAGAGCGGGCAACCAAAGGGGATCGACATTTTGCATCCGGCGTGATCAAACCTACTGGTTGGCTCCCCCAAGCGACGACGACCACGGCTGCGCTTGGCGCGACTTCGCCGGCCATCTCGAGGGCGAGCTGGCCGAGATGAAAGCCAAGATTGCCATTCTCGAGCGTGCGTTCGCCAAGCGCTCCGAGAAAACGGGCAAGATGCCCAAGATCCCCCGGCCGCCGAGGACGCCGCAGGAGACGGCGGAGCAGCGGATCGAGCAAGCCCTCCTGCGCGCCGAGCGCGTCGTGACTGAAGAGGAGTCCGTGGTTGTGCCGGAGGAGCAGAAGAAGTGCCATGCCTGCGGTGGCACCTCGTTCCGCCGCGTCGGCGACGGCAAGACCTGCGAGATCTACGAGTACGTCCCCGGCTACTTTCGCTGTCGCGTGCTGCGACGCGAGACGGTGGCTTGCCGCTGTGGCGGGTGCGTTATCACCGCGCCGGCTCCTGCGCGTTGGGCAGACAAGACCCGCTACGCTTCGAGCTTTGTCGCGCATCTCGTTGTCTCGAAGTGCCTCGTCGTCACGCCGCTGTATCGGCTCGAGCAGATGTTCGCGCGCACCGGAATGCCGGTCGCCCGCAGCACCATGAATGAGCTCCTTCGTCGGGCTGGGCGGAAGCTCGAGCCCCTCCGTGAGCCGCTTTTTGGCGCTATTCGCGAGGACTTTCTCGTCCACGCGGACGAGACGTCGTTCAAGATGACCAAGCAGATCGCGAAGTCTTTCATCTGGACGTTCGTCGGCCAACTCCTCACCGGCTACCAGTTCGCCCTCACACGCGGCGGGCACGTGCCCATCGACGTCCTCGGCGATTCCAAGGGCGCACTGCTCTGCGACGATTACCGGGGCTACTATCCAATCGCGAAGCGGGGCGGCCGCGTCCGCTGCGGTTGCCTCGCCCACGCGCGACGCAAGTTCTTCGAAGCCGGCGACGTGCCCGAGGCACACGAGGCGCTCGAGCTCATCACTGGCATGTACCGCGTCGAGCACGAAGCCGAGTCGGCGACTGGACAGGCGGGGTACAGTACAGAACTCTCTCTTCGTAGCTTTTAAGGGCTGGAGGACCGCTGGGTCCGTCCGTCTTTGCCACCGAAGGGCTATCGCCGTCCCCGCATGAGACAGCCACGATAAGTGCCGCGAGGACGACTGCGCGTTTTGTCATCGCCATTTTCAGTCACTCGTTCCGCGTGACTCACAAAGTTGCGCCGGAGCATGCGCTCTATCAGCCGGATACGCCCACTCACAGCGGGAGTTATCCGGGTTGCAAAAGCCGGAGCAACAATCAACGTCTACGCGGCAAGGGATGTCCTTGGTGTTGTTGCAGGTACAGAAGCCGCTTCCGTTGCAGCGCCCAGAGCAGCACTGGGTCGACTTTCCCAAGTCAGTGCAGGGTTCGCCGGTTCCGGCGCATGCTTCAGCGCACCGGCCGTCCGCGCACATGCCGCTGCAGCACTCCCGACCACAGCAACATTCGGCCCCGGCATCGAGGCATTCGCCTGGTACCGGGTCGCCTTTGGACCGGCAGTAGAGCACGCGCTCTTCATAAATAAACTCCGGGGCCTGCACTGGCCCGTCGGCAGACCAGTCGTGGTGATCGTCTTTAGAGCAGCCAATGATCGCCAAGCCCAGTTGGAGCAATAGGTAAGCCGAGGACCTAGGTGCAGAGCCGTTCATTCATGCAACCGGTTTTTGCAGGCGATTTGGGGGACCTTTTCGGGGTAGACGCGCGGGTCACAATGTTCGTCCAGGCACTCACCAACATCTAGCCAGCAAAAGCCTGTTGAGCAGTCTGCATCGTTGCCACACGTCTGGATGAGGGCCGTGTTGGCCGCTGCGCAGAACCCGTCATAGGAGCAGGTACCGCTGCAACATAGCCCGTTGGAAAGTTGACTTTGTGTCGGCTGCTTGGCGTCGTGGCAGCGCTCCCCCACCCGTCTACATTCCACGCAATTACCTTGACTTTCGGGATAAAAACGATGGCAGACCCCGGAACAGCAGTCGCTGACCTGTTCACATTCGTTTAGAGAGCACTCCTTGACCGGGGGCGGGCCTGCCCCCGGCGGCCGCTCGTCAGAGCGAGCACCGGCGTTTCCGTCGGCGGAAGCGGCGGCCGAGCCCCGCGGCCCGGCGTCATCCGCGGTCCTTCCACCACAGCCGGCGCCAATGGTGAGCGCTAAGAAGAACCCAGCGCCACGCCATCGGCTTGAGCTTGTTTTGACCATCTCTCCGCTGATTAGCTTAGCGTTTTGACGAGTCGTCCGCCACTTCGGCGACGTAGAAGCATTCCCAAAGCCATCAGTAGCCCCGCGGCAACACCCGGCAGAGACGCCGACCCGTGGCCTACGGAGCAACTCGTCAGCGCCAGCTCGGCTTGCGCTTCGTCCTTGTCCTCGCCCTTGAACTTGAAGGCAGTCGGCAGTGACAGCGTTTGGAAGAGCCCACCGCTCGGGGGGTTCTCAGCCGTTACGATCACATCCGGACGCAGCTCGATGGTGTGGGCCAGGATTTGGCCTCGTAGAGTGGCGTTTTGATAGCCGCCAATGATGGCGGCCGCGTTGGGGGCGAGCACGGAGCCATACCAACCCGTCTCCAGGCCCAAAGTGGCTGTTCCGCGGTAGCGTAGCGCCACAGGCGCTGGCGCGTTCGTCTGTCCAACGACCGAACCACGGAAGGTGGCGTTGTCGCGCACCTCGATGGTAACAGGCCCATTCACCTTCAAGATGGCTTGGGGCTCCATCGCGATCGACGTGAAGAAGTACGTACCGGAGGCTAGCGTGAGCGTGGAGCGCGACTTCACGGCAACGCTCGTAAAACTGCCTGGCGCCAGGCTTTGCTGCTGGTCCGGTTCCAAGTTGACGGGCCCCTGATTCGAGGTGGGCCAGGGCGTGGTGATGGAAAGCGGTGGCGGCAAGGCTAGCGTTGCGAATTCTGTCACCGTTCCGGTGACGATGACTTGATTCTGACGCTGAACGTAGCGCGCGGTGGTGACGGAACCGTCTACCCGGGCGCGCTCGCGAAGGAAGACCGGTCCCTGCGACACGATGGAGCCGACTCGAGCCTCCACCCCAACGTTCAAAACTGCTTCACCGAAATTGGTCAGGTTTACGGGTGCGCCCGACGGGCTCTCCAGCCGAGTTCGGTCACCCAGGTTCATGCCGTTGATGGCGGACATGCATGCCGCCAAGAGTAGGGATTGCGTGGCCGTCGTGACATTGCCGTGCTCGTCGGTGGCGGACCATTGAACCACGTGGAGACCAGGCAGCAGGCTAACTTGGCCCGTTGCGCTGACCGCTACTGGCGCGGCCAAAGGTACGCCGTCCGTTTGAATCACTTTTCCGTTGACCGTGACGGTGGTCGAACACGGGTCGGTGGCAGCGGGCACGGCTAGCGTGAAGGCGCCGCTGGTATCGCACGCCGTGCCAACGACATTCGCCAACGCGGGGATGGCAGGGCCCACGGTGTCCTGCACCTTGATGGCCACTGTATCGTGGACCGGCAAACCGCCCGCGCCACTTGCAACCGAAGCCCCCGCGACGTTGTCGCCGAAGCCAAAGGCAGCAACAACCGTTGACCCGCTGCCGAGTACCACGCCATTGGCGCGCCAAATGATATCGCCCACCCCAGACTCTGGATCTTCGGCGATGCCCGTTAGCGTAGCGCTCGCCCCAGTGGGAGAGGTGCACTCGATCACTTGATCAGGTCCAGCGTCCAAGGTGGGAGGGGTGCTATCCGGCTGCGCATTGAGCGCATTGCGCCGCATCACGTCGCACGTGACGACATCGGCTGCATCGTCCGCGGGCAAATCGTCTGCAGGTAGGCAGTTGTGGGGCGCGTCGACGAGCACGACGCCGTCTCGACGCTGGCAGCCCCGGATGTGCATCTTGACGCGGCTGACAGTGTCGCACATCAGGTTGCCGGCGCCCGTTGGCCCGCACGCCGCGGAGGTGTCGTGATCCAAGCCCAAGCCGTGCGCCATCTCGTGAGCCAAGGTCAATGGAACGCCGCCGGATTCGTCGTAGCGACGGATCTCATCGAGAGCGATAATCGAGTCCCGGTTGTCGATCGTTACGCCGGGTAGTGAAACTCCATCCGGGCACGAGGCTTCACCACCGCGTGCAAACAGGGTTCCAGGAGGCCTGATACGAGTGGTGAAGATGACGGTCCGGAGCGAGGGATCATCGAGCTGTCCTTCGGCCAATCCCTTCAGCCCATTGCGCAGAGTGTTTTCGCCGCCGAACACGCCGCCCCCCGAACACTGGCCTTCGCGACGGACAAGGGTCGTATCGTCGGTTTCAACGACGGCTATATCCATCAATCGAATCTGCACGCCGCATTGCGAGAAGATGTCGTCCGGCATGAACCCGAGCTCCCAACGGCGGCCTCGAAAAGCCCCCTGATCCACGGCCATGCGGTGCAGTACCGTTGCGGGCAGCGTTTCGCCGGCTATTGTGCCGGTTTGCTCGGTTCGGAAGCCCCAAGCGCCCAATATGTCCAAGGCACCGGAGGGCGCTCGAACGAAGGTGGACGTAGTCCACACGTCATCGAACAACGCGCGTATCAAGTCTGGTTTGGCATAGCGCTGCATCACCAAGCGCTCGTCCGGCATGTTCGCGGCCGGCACCACCACGATGACATTGACGGGGACGATCAGCGTTCCCTCAACAAGAGTCGTGCGCACGCGCGGGAAGGAGAACGGCAGGCGAACCACGTCCGTATCCTCCAGCTCCTGCCCCAAGCCGATGCTTCCGCCGCTCTGCCCGAGTAGGCTGCCGTGCGCTTCAAAGTTGAATGCGGCGTTAGCGTTCGCGGCGAATTCGCCCTCTTGGATGGGCCAAGCATGCAATTCGCCCCGCTGGACCCGTGGCTGGCAAAGCAAATCGTCGGCTTCGCAGCTTTGCTCGCCCCAGATATCGAAGCGCTCGTACTTCCACTGGAAATCCGACTGAAGGCTTTTGGCTCTCATCACCGCCGTCGTCGGCAGCACGCCAAGTGTGTACCTTCCGGTGATGACCGGGTTGTCGTAGGGCGTGACGAACTGCTCTGCGCTGCTGGCTGCGTCAATCTTGGGCGAAACGCTCAAGTTGCTCAGCGTTTGCGCCTTGGCAGATGCCGCAGCGAGCAACAGCCCGCACCCCAACACGTTCCCCATGCCTAGCCCAACCCGTTTAATTCCGAAACGCATGCCATCCTCCAAAAGTGTGCACGGGCCGGCCATACTGGCCAGGGCCGTCGCGCGGTGGGCCGGAGCTTGCACGCCGCGCTTGAACATTTCAAGCAACATACTCGCGCGTTCAAAGCCGCGTGCTCTGAATCACATAGGCAAATTGCCAGTAGCTAAAGTGGGCATCTCATTTGAATTGCAACGCTCCATAATGCGATCCGCCGTCATCTGGCCGATGCTCATGGCCGGGTTGAGCATCTCGCGTCGCTTGCGGCTCCGGCAGAAATGCCCACCACGAGGCCGGGCCCCGGGACTAAACGCCGAACATTTCGACGACAGCACCGTTGTGAGCCTGGGGCGCGTCGAGCGCCAGGAATTCGACGCTCTTTGCCACGTCCTCCGCGCTCATGCGGGCCGGAAAAGGTCCGCCCTTCAGCATGTCGGTGTCGATGGACCCTGGCAGCACCGCGCACGCCATCAAGCCAGAATCCGACAGCTCGGCCGCGAGGCTTTTAACGAAGCCCGTCAGGCCCCACTTGGAAGCGGCGTAGGCCGCCGCGCCCGGCGAGCCAAGTGTGCCGCTGATGCTGCCGATGAACACGAAGCGACCGGCCTTGGCCACGCGCATGCTGGGTAGCAGCGCGCGCGTGAGCACGAACGGAGCACGTAAGTTTACGTCTAGCTGCTCGTCCCAGGCGGCGACCGAGGTCTCTTCGACGCGAGCACGTACGACGACGCCGGCGTTGTGGACGACGATGCTGGGTGGCCCCAGCTCGGCCACGACGCGCTCTGCAGCTCGCTGAAGCGCCTCGGCGTCTTGAAAGTCGGCGAAGACCTGGAATGGCTGCTTACCCGACAGCTGCTGCAGCAGGGCAACCGCTTCAACGTGCTGCGGCGATGGGCGACCCAGCAGGGCCAAATTTACGCCGCGTTTGCACAGCGCAAGCGCCACGGCGCGACCAAGACCGCGGCCAGCACCGGTAACGAGCGCCAGCTGACTCAAGGCGTGGCCTCGCCAGCCGTGCTGCGCGGGCCCAGCAAAATCAGCGCCAGCTCGGCCGAATCCAGCTCACCACGCCGTGCGGTGGTGACGAGTTCGGTGCCGGCTTGCCGCGAGCCGCGCGCGACCAAGCAGCCGTGCACCAGACGAGTTTCGCAGTAGGCGGCGCGTGCGCCGCCGTGCTCGACCAACGCGCGCACCACGTTTTCGCCGATGGCCTCTTGCAGGCTCAGGCGGCGCGCGTAGGCGTCGACAAGTGCTGCAAGGGTACCGAGCCCGAACAGCCTTGCGCCAGGTCGATACACGATGCGCGCCGTGCCGTTGGACAACAGCAAATGGTGCGGACACACGGTACTGATTGCGATGCCCGAGAGCGCGACGAGCCCGCTCAGTGTGCCCTCGGACATGGCCTCGCCATCGGCCAGCAACGCCGGCACGTCGACCTGGTAGCCGCTCAACAGCTCGCTCGAATACGCTTCGACCACGCGGGCGGGCGTACCCGACAGCTCCGGATCTCGATCGGGCTCGTGCCCCAGCGCCAACAAGAACTCACGCACGGCGCGCTCCGCGCGGGCTCGGTCGACGGACACCGGTTACCTCAGTTGACCAGCTTGCGACGAACGTCGGCGCTGAGTGGACGACGACCGGAATAGCCCGACGTTAGGTCGTGATAGTAGCCGAGCGTGTCTTCGCCATAGCGCCAGCAAAGCCACACCAGCTTGCCATCGACACGCCCGTAAAAATCCACCAAACCCGTCTGTGGGTCCTTGATGACCCCGCCCCATTTTTGAACGCGTTGCCAACCTGTTTCGTAACGGGAGATGCGGCCACGCAAGTCGC
>JAYUYU010000909.1:0-8354 GCA_043752365.1 Myxococcales bacterium
TGGTCGAGAGCCGATTTCTCTGGTGTTTCAGAAACTGAAGCGAAACACAAAAAGGGGGGTGCACGGCTTGTACGTGATCCCCGCGTTTGGGATTATCAGATCACACAACAAGCGCTGACCGCGAGCTGAGTCCTTCTCGAATCCGAGACAGGTAGCGGGGCGTGGTAGTTGTCCCCACCACTAAGCCCAGGCAGAGGCCTGGGATGGCCGACGTGTGCCCAGTCGAAGGAAGCCTCGAGATGGATAGTATTGCCCTGCGCTCTGTAAACCTTGGAATTGTCGCAGCTGTTCTTAGCTGTTCTGCAGCCGCTTTGGCTCAGGAAGCGGCACCTGCACCTGTGCCTGCGGAAGCGGCTCCAGCCGAGCCTGCTGCGGCCAAGCCCAAGCCGCCGCCGTACTCGCTGCCGTGGCAGCTGCGGCCGGCAGTCGTGGTCAACGTGGTGCGTTCCGACACGGCGTTCGCCTTCTACAAAGACAACGCCGGCAAAGAGTCGGGCTCGACCGTCGCCTCGATGCTGCTCGCCAGCTACAAGGTAACGGACGAGTTCGCACCGATGGTTCGCGTTGGCGTCGTCTCCAACTCGCCGCCCAGCAGCGTTATGGCGGCCGGCAAGCCCGTCGACTCCGCTGTCAACTTCATCAATCCAGTGCTCGGCGGAACGTACGCCATCAAGCCAGCCAAGCCGCTGCGGTTGGCATTCTTCTTGGGCCTCGCCATTCCGGTCGGCTCGGGCGGTGGCGATGACGCCAAACCGGAGAACACGACAGCGAATGCCGCTGGTATTCGCGCGCGCTCGGCGATGGACAACGCGATGTTCGCGGTGAACGACTTCACCGTTTTCCCCGGGGTGGACTTTGCCTACGTGGCAGGCGGATTTACGGCTCAAATCGAGGCGACCTTGCTGCAGCTGACACGCGTGAAAGGCGACAAGCAGCCGGCCATGGGGGCACCCAAAAACCCAGACAAGTCGAAGACCAACTTCACCATGGGCGTTCACGTTGGCTACTTCTTGGCACCGTTCCTGTCCGTCGGCATGGAATGGCGCCATCAGCGCTGGTTGAGCACGCCCAAGAGCGTCGAGGCTGACGAAGCGTCGATGACGCCGCAGGGTAGTCGCGATACGTCCACATTCGCCGTCGGTCCTCGCTTCCATTTCAAGCTCTCTGATTCGGTTTGGTTTCGGCCGGGCGTCGCATACGCGATGGCAACCGACAAGCCGCTCGAGAAGGCCGACTACAAGATCGTGCAGCTCGATCTGCCAATCGCGTTTTGATATTCTAAAAGGAGATAGCAGTCATGACGACGTTTGGAAGACGTGACGTACTGAAGGCCGGAGCGCTGCTCCCGGCGGCGCTGGCACTGCCGGCGTGCAACAAATCCGAAGCTGCTGCGACGGATGCAAAGGCAAGCGCTGCTGCGAGTGCCGCCAAGCTCGACCCGCTGAAGCCGGAGGTGACCGACCTGGGCTTCGGCATGATCGCGCTCACCGACTGTTCCCCCATCGTAATTGCCCACGAAAAGGGCCTGTTCAAGAAGTACGGCATCAACTCGACCGTCGTCAAGGGCGCGAGCTGGGCCGCCATTCGTGACTCGCTGTCCAACGGCGACATCCAAGCCACGCACATGCTGATCGGTATGCCCCTCGCCTCGACGATGGGCCTGTTGGGCTCGCCCAAGAAGCCGATGGTCATTCCGTGGATGCTCAATCGCAACGGTCAAGCCATCACGCTCAAGCTGGCGTTGAAGGGCAAAGTGGCCGCTGATCCCAAGGCGTTGAAGCCCCTGGTGGACGAAGCCAAGAAAAAAGGCACGCCCATGACCTTCGCCATGACGTTTCCTCCCGGTACACACGCCGTGTGGATGCGCTACTTCCTGGCGGCCGGCGGCATCAACCCCGACAAGGACGTGGCGCTCGTCACCGTCCCGCCTCCTCAAATGGTCGCCAACATGAAGGTCGACAAGATGGACGGCTTCTGCGTCGGCGAGCCTTGGAACGCGCGCTCCATCGCGGACGGTATCGGGTACACGGCCATCACCACCCAAGAAATCTGGAAGGATCACCCCGAGAAGGTGTGTGCCTTCACCGAGGAGTTTGCGCAAAAGAATCCCAAGACCGTCAAAGCCGTGATCAAGGCCTTGCACGAAGCCAGCGTGTGGCTGGACGACATGAAAAACCGCCCAGAACAGGCCGCTATCGTCGCGCGCGCGACCTACATCAACTGCGCGCCAGAGCTCATCCTCGGTCGCCTGCAAGGCCACTACGACTACGACGACGGTCGCAAAAAAGAGGACGAAAACTACATGATCTTCAGCGACCGTAACTGCAACTACCCTCAGCCCAAGTACGCCAAGTTCTGGCTGTCGCAGTTTCGTCGCTGGGGCATGGTCACCGGCGCTCCGGACTACGAAGGCGTCGCCAAACAGGTCATGCGCACCGACATCTACGAAGAAGCGATGAAGGAGCTTGGCGTCAACCACGCTGGGCTGAGCGACGCTCCGGAAACCTTGTTCGACGGCTCGGTCTTCGACCCGAAAGAGCCAGAGAAGTTCGCCACGTCGTTTGCCGTTCACTCCATGAAGAGCTGAGAACCGAGAAATTACAGATGAAGAGCAACCTGACTGACGGTTTCATCAAGTACGTGGCTCTGCCAATGGTCGGGGCAGGTTGCGTCGTCATACTATGGGCGGTCGCGAGCTCGAGCTTCGCGACCAGCTTGCCCTCACCTTTGAAGACTTGGGAGGTCAGCAAGCCATACATTTTGGAGCCCTTCGAGAAGCGCGGGGAGCTCGACCAGGGCATCCTGCGCTTTACTTGGTACTCGCTCATTCGTGTCGCCAAGGGCTACACGCTGGCCATCATTCTAGGCACGCCTTTAGGCCTACTTTTGGGCATGTCCAAGGGCTTTACCAACACGTTCGATCCGATCATTCAGGTGCTCAGACCGGTGTCGCCACTGGCCTGGCTGCCACTAGGCTTAGTGCTGTTTCAAAAGCCCGAGCCGGCCGGCATCTTCACCATCGCCATGTGCTCCATGTGGCCCACGGTGATGAACACGGCGCTCGGCGTGCGCTCGATTCCGCAGGACTACATCAACGTGGCGCGCGTGCTGAAGCTCTCGGCTTGGAAGACGCTCGTCAAGGTCACCATTCCCGCGGCGCTGCCGTACATGTTCACGGGCTTCCGTCTCAGCCTGGGTATTGCCTGGCTAGTGATCGTCGCCGCCGAAATGCTGACGGGTGCGCCCGGGGTAGGCGGCTTCTTGTGGCAGGAGTACAACGCGCTGATCTACGAGCACATCATCTTGTGCATTCTCACCATCGGCATCGTCGGTTTTTTGCTCGACCGCGTCATGGGCTTGGTCGAGCGGCGTTTCAAGGCGGCTTGAGCATGGCGTTCATCGAGCTTTCCGGTGTTTGCAAGGGCTACGGTGCTGCCGACAAGCGCACGCCCGTGCTGGAGGACGTCAACCTTTCCATCGAAAAGGGCGAGCTGGTGTCGATCGTCGGCTACTCCGGAGCCGGCAAGACAACGCTGATCTCGCTGTTGGCCGGCCTAATCATGCCGGACAAAGGCGAGGTAAAGGTCGACGGCAAACGTGTCACAGGCCCGGGTCCGGAGCGCGGTGTCGTGTTCCAGAACTACTCGCTCTTGCCCTGGCTCAGCGTCGTCGAGAACGTGCAGCTGGCGGTCGACCAAGTGTTCACGAAGCTGACCGCTACGGAGCGCCGTGCTCGCGCCATGAAGTTCGTGGAGATGGTGAACCTGGGGCCAGCAGCGGGCAAGCGCCCGCGTGAGCTATCGGGGGGCATGCGGCAGCGCGTCTCGGTGGCCCGCGCCTTGGCGATCGAGCCGGAGGTGCTGCTGTTAGACGAGCCCTTCGGCGCCTTGGATGCCCTGACACGCGGCGTGTTGCAGGGTGAGCTGCAGCGCATCAGTCAAGAGAGCGGCAAGACCATGTTGCTCATCACCAACGACGTCGACGAAGGTATCCTGCTCTCCGACCGCATCATTCCACTCGGCGCGGGGCCGCGCGCATCGCTGGGCCCCGCCACCAGCGTCGATATCGAGCGCCCGCGCGATCGGAAAGAGCTCAACCACGACCCACGCTTTCGCGCCATTCGCTTGAGCGTCCTGGAGTACCTGCTCGAGTCCGGAAAAGCCAAGCGCGCCGAGCGCGAGGCCCGTGATGCCAGCAATGCTCCGAAGCCGGAAACCAAGAGCCAGGCCGCCGCGAGCGAGCCGGTTCGAATTGCCGAGGTGAGCCCATGACCCACAAGAAATTCCTGGAAATTTGGAACTTGAGCAAAGCCTTCCCGGGGCCGCAAAGCAAAGTGCCGGTGGTCGAAGCCTTCGACCTCACGGTCGCCGAGGGCGAGATCGTCAGCTTGATCGGCCACTCGGGCTGCGGCAAGTCGACGGTGCTGTCCATCGTTGCGGGCCTCACCGGTCCGACCGAGGGCACCGTGATCATGGGCGGCAAGGAGGTGACAGAGCCTGGGACGGACCGTGGCGTCGTGTTCCAGTCGCCGTGCCTGTTCCACTGGATGACCGCGCTCGAGAACGTCGTCATCGGGCTAGAGCAAGCCATGCCGAAAGCCACGCCTGCGCAGCGCCGAGAGAAAGCCGGCTACTACCTGTCCCGCGTGGGCCTAGCTGACGCGCTGCACAAGAAGCCGGCAGAGCTTTCGGCGGGCATGCGCCAGCGTGTAGGCTTGGCGCGCGCCTTCGCGCTTTCACCGCGCATGCTGCTCTTGGATGAGCCGTTCGGCATGCTCGATGCCATTACCCGCTGCGAGCTGCAAGACGTGCTCTTGCAGCTATGGCGTGAGGACAAGAAGACGCTCTTGCTCGTCACCCACGACGTGGACGAATCCGTGTTCTTGTCCGATCGCGTGGTGATGATGACCTCGGGTCCGCGCGCGCGTGTGGGAGAAATCATGGACGTGACCTTGCCCAGGCCGCGCGAGCGCCACGCGGTGCTGGACGACCCACAGTTTTACGAGCTGCGCGAGCGACTGATCGGCTTCTTGGAAGGCCAGGCCGACCATTCGGCGACGGCGCTGCCCAAGGCCGCGGCGCCGCCGTCTTCAGCTCGGCGTCCGGTTCGCAAGCTGAACGCGGCCTAAAGTTCGGAGATATCGACATCAGGAAGGGCGTTACCTTCGGATCTTCGCATCGGCGCGTGAGATCCCATGGTAACCGGCCACTCGCTTGGCTTCGTCGGAGTCGGATCCTGCTAGCCCCTCGAGTGGCTCGTGGCGAAAGGTGCTGCTCGGCGTCTTCGTTTTGAATGCGCTGTGGCTGGGTCGCGGGGTTATCGATCCGGGCTTTCGCAATCTCGACGTCACCGGCATCGTTTACAACGCGCGGCTGCTGCTTGGCGGCATGCTGCCGTACTTGGATTCGGCGGAGGTGAAGCCGCCCGGAGCCTTCGTGCTGCTGGCGCCAGCGCTGTGGCTGTGGGGTCTGCGCGGTGTGTGGTTGCTGGGCGTCGTCTGGGGCAGTTTGACTTCGCTGGCCGCGGGTGCGCTGGGCAAGGCCTGCTACGGTGATCGCTGGGGCCGCCGGATCGCGCTGTTGCATGCGGCGGCGTCGGTGGTCGCCAACGACGCGGACATCAACTACTCATTTTGGATGGCGCTGCCGTTCACCTTGGCGGCGGCTGCCGCCGCTTCGGCCACGCGTGCGCGCAGTGAAGGGCGCTACGCCGTCTGCTGGACCTTCGCGGGGGCGTTGGCGCTGCTGGCGGTGTCAATCAAACCCTCGGCTTGGCCGCTTCTGCTGCTGTTTGGCGCGCTGTGGCTGCGCGAGCTGTGGCGGCGGGACTTCGTGCGTGCGCTGTCGTTGCCGGCCTGGGGCCTGTGCGGGGCGCTGCTGTCCGCGCTGCTGGTGGCGTTGCCGTTCTGGGCACACGGCCGCTTGGACGTGCTCGGGGCGGGCCTGCGGCACAGCCAGGGCTTCGGTCGCGAATACGTGGGCTTGGTCGTGACGGGCGCAGGCGGGTACTGGAACGCCGTCGGCAATGGTATGCAGTGCTTGCCCGACCAAATGGCCGCCATGCTGGGCGTGGCGTTGCTGGGCTGCTTGCCGGGCCGCTTCGGCGTGCGCGCTTCGCGCCTTGGCTTCGTGCCGTGGGTGTTCTTGGGCGTGGCGCTGCTGGGCGTAAGCATGACGCTGCGATTCTTCACGCACGACAACGCGCAGCTGTGGCCAGCACTGGCGGTGCTCACGTTCCGGCCCACCGGGCTGTGGGCACGCCTGTTCCAGCGCTTCGAAGCCAGTGGCAGGGACAGAGCGACCCGGTATTTGCCCGTCGTCTTGGGCCTGTTGGCGGCCCTGCCAGGGCTGCACGAGCGCTTCTGGTTGCAGTGGTACTTCGTCAACAACGACCACAAGGTGGCTGGCATTTGTCGTCGCTTGCAGCCGCTGCTGCGACCAAGCGACAGCGTGCTGGCGTGGGGCTGGCAGGCGTGGAGCGTCTACGAGCACTGCCACCGGTTCGCGCCGGGCCCGGTTTACAAAACCATTGGTACCATTACGACGCTCAACACCAATACTTGCAACCGCGGCTACGGTCGCCTGGAGCTACGCCAGGGGGACGTGCCGCGTAACTTCATGGCCGAGCTGGAGCGCCACCCCCCGGCGCTGATTTTGTGGTCGACCTACCACCATGACATGGGAGGCGACCCGCTCGACGACTTCGCCGCCCTGACGGCGCTCATCGAGCAGGAGTACACGATGGTCGCAGCCGAGCCGCAGCTGATCGCGTACTTGCGCAAGGAGCGCCTGGAATCACGTTAGTGCGCGATGAGCGTCGTCCAGATGGACGCTAGCGTGACCACCACGAAGCAGGCCGAGACGACGCGCAGCGCGTGCTGGCGCCACGGCTCGGCCTGTTCCGGTGACTCGGGCGTCAGCAGAATGAGCGCCGAGACGGCCAGGCCGAAGCCGACCGCCCAGTAGTCATGCCCGACGGCCTTCACGCCGACGAATAACGCCGTGAGCACGAACAGCGCCGCGACCCTGTAGCGCCCCAAGCTGCCGGCCCCGGCCGAATAGTGATTGTTGATAGCTCCGCCCATTTGACCCTGTCCCATGCGGCCAGCGTAGCACTGCTTCGACGCCGCGCAGCCCTGGCAATGGCGGCTTTTGTATTGAGTCCGAACTTGTGACCAGCACGGTTGGCGCGAGCGTTGCGGCATTTCAAGCGGCCTTTCGGGCGACCACGCCGGGTCCAGCCCAGAAAAGACGCCTGATTTTCAGGCTCTGCCGTGTTACTCACGGCGCCGCATGAGCGGCCATTCCAAGTGGGCAACCATCAAGCGAACGAAGGGCAAGACCGACGCTGCCCGCGGCAAGGCCTTCACCAAGCTGATTCGCGAGGTCACGACCGCAGCGCGTATCGGTGGCGGTGACGTCGACGCGAACCCGCGGCTGCGCAAAGCCGTGCAGGATTGCCGCGCGCAGCAGATGCCTGCCGACAACATCAAGCGCGCCGTCCAGCGCGGGACCGGCGAGCTCGAAGGCGCAGCCTACGACGAAGTGCTCTACGAAGGCACCGGACCTTCCGGCACGCTGTTCTTGGTCGAAGGTATGACCGACAACCGCAACCGTTCCGCCGCCGAGATTCGCAAAATCTTCGAGAAGCACAACGGCAACATGGCCGGTGCAGGCACGGCGGCGTGGGCGTTCGATCGCCTGGGCGTGATCACCCTCGAAAAGAGCCAGGTGACCGAAGACCAGCTGATGGAAGCCGCCCTGGCAGCCGGCGCCGAAGATTATCGCGACGAAGGCGACGTGTGGGCCTTGTACACTCCGCCGCACGACGTCGACAAAGTATCGGCCGCGCTGGAGGCCGCCAAGCTGCCAATTCAGTCCGGCAAAGCCGCCTTCGTGCCCAAGAACAAGAAGACCGTCACGGAGCGCGACGCTGAGGTGTGCCTGAACCTCGTCGAAGCGCTCGACGACCACGACGACGTGCAAAACGTCTTCAGCGACTTCGACATCTCCGAAGAAGACCTGTCCAAATTCGCCGGCTGACGGCGCGGCGCGGGCGAGCGCCAGCGCGGGCGGGAATCAACAAGGAGGCGGGGAGGCGGGGAGGGCGAGAGGAACGAGAACGCATTTCTTGTTCGGGGGACCGAACAAGAAATGTTGCCCTTGGAGCGAGCGGCTGAGCTGCCCGACGCGTTCGTCGCCAATCGGCCTCGCGGGGGCGCCAGCGGCCTGCCTGTTGCGTCGAGGCGGGCAGTGAACCCATCCCCAGCCCTCTTGTTGAAATTTCCCGGCTCCCCCGTCACCCCTGCTTTCAGCCATCCGGCTCGACCCCTCCCAACGCCAAAAGTGACTTCG